>NZ_JAHZDL010000077.1:0-11525 GCF_019422385.1 Flavonifractor sp. | reverse complement strand
CTTGGCGATCTCCACCAGCCGCTTGGCGATGATGGGCCGGGCGAAGGCGGTGCCCAGCAGATAGCCCTCGTACTTGGCGCCCATCTGCATGGAGGGGATGATCACGTCATCCACCATCTCGTCGATCAGATCCTCCACATACAGCTTGGAGGCGCCGGTTTTCAGGGCCTTCTCCTCCAGCCCCTCCAGCTCGTCGGCCTGGCCCACATTGCCGGAGACGGCGATGATCTCGGGGTTGTTGTAGTTCTCCTTCAGCCAGGGGATGATGATGGATGTATCCAGACCGCCGGAGTAGGCGAGGACGACTTTTTTGATCTCAGACATGGCGAAACCCTCCGTTTTTGTTTTGTTGGGAACAGTGTACCATAGCTTGGAATAAAAATCAAGGGCCAATTCGCATAAATATGCGAATTGGCCCTTGATTTATTGGTTTATATCGCCATAAAATGCATATTATACGATATAAAATGAATATTAATTGTTTCGTTATACGGATGTATGCGACGCGCTGACTGATGACAAAAGATCCGGTTTCTCTGTTAATTGTCCACGTTTAATATCCAAAGCAGGCAAACCAATCCATAGGGGAGATGAAAATACTGTATGGATCATGAATCCTCCTCTAGGGGCTTGGGGCGCCGAAGAAACCCGAGGATATAATCAGCAGAGACGTGATAGTAACGGCAGAGTTGAATCAGATGCCGGATGGGCAGTTCGCTTGCCCCTCGTTCATATCTGGAGTACATTGTCTGTGATGTGCCCAGTATTTGCGCAATCTCCTCTTGCGTTTTATCCAGATCTTCTCGAAGCCCACGTATCCGGAGCGAATACTCCTGTTCCATCGAAACTCCTCCTGTCAAGTCATATATGACAGAGGTTATCTTATTATAGTAAATATATTTACTATAATGACGGGGAACGGGAAACCGTATTCCTATCTGTTGAGGTGAGAGAAATGAAATGTTATAACCACGCGGAACGGGACGCAGTGGCGGCCTGTGCAGAATGTGGAAAGGGTTTGTGCCGGGAGTGTGCTGACCGCTGGGCCCCTCCTCTGTGTGAGGTGTGTGCGGGCAACCGTATTCAGATGCAAAGGGCACAGGCACAACGATTAACCAGAGTTAGTGTAATCCTGTTCTTTATATTCGCCTTGTTAGGAATCGTAATGGGTACTGTCTCCTGTATCGCACATGGAACTCCTCTGCGTATCCCCTTGGGCATTTTGCAAAGTTTAGTGACGGCGTATATTGTGGCGGGCATCCCATGCGGTTGGTCCGTTCTGACTGGAATCACGCCGAACATTTTTCCGGTGCTTCCGCTAGTGGGATGGCTAATTTATTTTGGTGTCAAATTCTGCCTTTCCGTTTTCGTCGGGCTTGTAGCCCTTCCTTACCGACTGTACCAGGTACACAAGGAGAACAAGCGCATAAGCGAATTGGAAAAGTAGATGCGTTTTTAGACGTAGACAAGAGAAAATCCCCCTGCCGCAGATACGGTCAGGGGGATTTGTGTTTCCATGGGGAGAGGCGGAAGGGGCACGGCTCTGCCAAGGATTGCGCTATAAAGGACGTGCTTCCCGGCGTCAGTCCACCGGCGGCAGGCGGTGATCCTCCTTGACCTCCGCCTTGTCCCGGTGGACGGTGGAGGCGGCGGTGATGGCGTCCCTGCCGAACCTGTCCCGGATGCCGTCCATGGCCTTCTCCAGCTTCTCCAGCCGATCCCGCCGGGGGGCGGCCCCGGCGGCGAACAGGTTCAGTTGCTCCCCGGCGTCCCCCTCCTCCACCAGGTTCTGGGCGGTGATGGTGAGGGCCCGCACCGGGGCCTTGGGGTTCCAGGAGGCGCGGATGAGCTCCATGGCGGCGTCCGTCAGATCCCGGGACACATAGGTGGGGGCGCTGAGGCGCTTCTGGCGGCAGATGTCCTTGAAATTGGGATCCCGGATGGTCACCTGGACGGTGGTGCATTTGGGGGCGTGCTTGCGCAGGCGGACGGCCACCTCGTCGGACAGCTCGGTGACGGCGGTGCGCAGCTCCGTCCACCCCTCCAGGTTCCGGGGGAAGGTGAGGCCGTTGCCCACCGACTTGGGCCCCGGCTGCTCCCGGGCGGGGATCACGGGGGAGTGCTCCGCCCCGGAGGCGTAGTCGTGGAGGGTGTACCCCTGCCTGCCCAGCAGCTTTCCCAGGGCCTCCCGGTCATAGGCGGCCAGATCGCCGATGGTGCGGACGCCGTACTGCTCCAGCACCCGGGCCGCAGCCCTGCCCACGAAGAGCAGGTCGGTGACGGGCAGGGGCCACAGCAGCTCCCTGTAGTTTTCCCGGGAAATGACGGTGGTGGCGTCGGGCTTTTTGTAGTCGCTGCCCATCTTGGCGAAGATCTTGTTGAAGGACACCCCCACCGACACGGTGAGGTTCAGCTCCTCCCGCAGCACCCGGCGGATCTCGTCGGCCAAAGCGCGGGCGTCCCCGCCGAAGAGGTGGAGGGTGCCCGTCACATCCAGCCAGCTCTCGTCGATGGAGAAGGGCTCCACCAAATCGGTGTACCGCTCGTACACGGCGTTGACCTTTTTGGAGTACTCCCGGTACTTCCAGTGGTGGGCGGGCAGGAGGATCAGGCCGGGGCACTTGCGCCGGGCCTGCCACACCGTCTCGGCGGTCTTGACCTGGAACTTCTTGGCCGGCTCGTTCTTGGCCAGGATGACGCCGTGGCGGGAGGAGGGGTCGCCGCACACCGCCACCGGCCTGTCCCGCAGCTCCGGATGATCCAGCAGCTCCACCGAGGCGTAAAAGCTGTTCAGATCGCAGTGCAGAATCACACGCTCCACGTCGTCGTCGCCCCCTTCACATCCTTCGCCCTGCCATGGCCGACAGGGCTCACTCATTCCGGGGCTCCGATACGCCCCTCCGAATGGCTGTCTCCTATTATTATATCGGAGCGGATATGGGAAGTCAAACGGATGTACTAGCCCGGTCAGAACCAGGGGAGCAGGGTTACGGCGGCGTACCACAGCCAGAGGCTCAGCAGCAGGAGCACAGCCGACGCCCGCAGGGCCACGGCCCGGCGGTAATGGATGGGGGTGAAGGCCCGCCGGGAGCCGGCCAGCAGCTGCCGCCGCAGCCTCCGCAGCCACAGGATCTCCGCGATGTGCCAGCCGTAGACGATGCAGCAGCAGAGGGAGTACAGGACGGCATGGGGGAACTCCGCCGGCTTCCGGTTGAAATAGAGCTCGAAAAAGACCAGCAGGGGCAGGAAGATGACCAGGAACACCAGCGTCATCCCCAGCCGTTCCTCCAGATCCCTCATCCCGGCGGCCAGCACCACCGGGTCGGTGTGGAGCTCCTCCGCCGCCGGATTGCCGGACTGAAAGATGCGGTAGAAGCTCTTCACGGTGCACAGATAATGCCAGCCGCAGGACTCGTAGTAGTCCAGCCGCTCCTGGGTGGGGATGGGGCTCTCGGTGTCCAGGGGCTCGGCCCGGCAGCGGACGGCCCTGGGCTCCCCCTTTTCGAACCGGGAGAGCAGGGGGCCGGCGTCCACCAGAAACCTCCCCCGACCGGCCATGCGCTCCAGCCACTGCTCCATGGCGGCCATGTCATAGAGGCTGACCGGCGTGAGATACCACATAAGACGGCCTCCTTTATGCTTCAAATGCGGCCAGCCGGGCCAGCAGCTCCGGGCGGCCGGTCAAGTCCTGCGCTCCGGAGTAGTCCAGATAGATCACCACATTCCCCGCCTGGAGGAACAGCTCCTGGCCGGGCCACCGGTTGTCCTGAACCAGCACCGCCCGGTCAAATCCGGGCAGCTCCGGCTCTGTCACGGTGTAATGCTCCGGGGCATAGCGTAAGTCGCTGTACCGGGTGATCAGATCGTCCAGCAGGGGGGAGGCCAGGCAGGGGAGGGAGAGGCGGTACCAGAGCATATCCAGACGGGGCTCATAGTCCCCGCGGCCGGTGAGGCGCTGCTCCACCTCGTACTGCCCCGGCGCCAGAAGAGACCAGTTCCGGCGGACATAGTTGTGGCTGTCGTAGCCGAAGATCTCCAGCGTAATCGGGGAGGGGACGGCCTCCAGCGCCGGGTCGCCCTCCAGCTCCCACAGCTCCAGGATGGGGAAGGGCCTCTCCGCCGCGGCCAGCTCGCCCTCCCACTCCACGGAGCGCATCACCAGAGGGCTGGCGATCAGGGCGGCCAGCAGCACCAGGTCGAACAGGAGCAGCCCGAGATTCCACCGGCCGGTGAACCGCCAGCTGTGCCGCCCGGGGACAATCCCCTCCCGCAGCCGCCTGCGCAGGCGGAAGAAAGAGCCCAGGCTCCGGAACTCCACCCCGAGCAGGAGAAAGAGCACCAGCATGGACAGGGTAGAGATGCCGCTGACATCCAGAAGAAGAAGCACCGGCGTTTCAGAGAGCAGATAGGGGAGCAGGAGGGCAGCCAGCTCGCCCACAAAGCAGAGAACCAGCACAGCGGTGAGTATCCGGAGAGACCTGGATATCCGATCCAGGGCGTAGCTGTGTACCACCGGGTCGGTGTGGAGCTCCGGGGCCTCCGGGTCGTCATTGCGGTAGAGGTCGAACCACCGCCCCACATGAAAGACGAGCTCCCACCCCAGACTCCGGCAGTAGTTCTGACTCTCCCGGCTCCAGAAGCTGCCCCGGGGCTCCAGCCGGTAGCGCACCGGGGCGGGCTCCCCCCGCTGAAAGGCGGCAAACAGGAAGGGGGTCAGGTGGTGGAGGTACAGGCCCCGCCGGGCCATATCCTCCGCCCAGCCCTCGAAGCGGTCGACGTCCACGAAATCCACCGGGATCAGCTTGTAGACAGTATTCCGCATGGCAGCTCCTCCTGTTCCGCCTGTGCCGCGTCCGCCAGACAGCTGCGCAGGCGGGCGATCTCCTCCTGATAGCGCTCCAGGCCCGTGTCGGTGAGGGCGTAGGTGCGCTTGCGGCCCTCCACGGCGGTCTCCCGGATCAGGCCCTCCTCCTCAAACTTTGCCAGGATGGTATAGAGGGTGCCCGGCCCCAGGCGTACCCGGTTTTGGGTGATGGCGGAGACGAAGTCGGCGATCTCCGTGCCGCACCGGGGCTGGTGCAGCAGGGCCATCAGCGCATAGAACATGGACTCGGTCAGGGTCTCCAGAGTTTTGCGGCCCATGATTCCACCTCCAATATCAATTAACGATATCGTCTGTGGATATTATAATATCGAAGACCGATATTGTCAAGAAAAACCTGGCCGACCGCCCGGCCCGCCTCCGGGGGCGCGGAGAAAATCGGAAATAGGCATACCATTCCGCCGGGAAATGTGGTATGATAAAAAACGACTGATATACTTTTCCCACGGAGGGGGCTGCAACATGAGACGATTCAAGCTGCTGCTGGCGGCAGGGCTGCTGTCGCTGCTGCTGGGCGGCTGCTTTTCCCAGTCGGTGGACGAGCTCTACCGCGCCCCGCGGGCGCCTGACGACTACCTCAAGCTGGACGAGCGGATCAACGAGGTGCTCAATGCCGGCGGCGAGTACGCCGCGCCCCTGACCGGGGAGCTGACCCAGAAGGTGCAGCTCCAGGATCTGGACGGCGACGGCGTGCAGGAGGCCATCGCCTTCTTCCGGGTGAGCGCCGATGAGCGGCCCTTGAAGATCTACATCTACCGGCAGGTGGAGGAGGACTATGAGGTGGCCGCCATCATCGAGGGCTCGGGCAACGCCATCAATTCGGTCTCTTACGAGAATCTGGACAACAGCCCCACCAAGGAGATCATCGTGGACTGGGAGACGGCGGGGCAGACCTACTCCCTGGCGGCCTACTCCATCGACCGCTATGAGGTGGTGGAGCTGCTGCGCAAAGAGCACAGCGGCTTCCGGGTGTACGACATCGACGGGGACGGGCAGCAGGAGATCCTGATACTGCGCACCGCCGGCGGGGCGGAGAGCGCCCAGAGCGACGCCATGTACACCATCGGCGCATCGGAGAACCGGGTGGAGCTGTACAACCTGCGGGACGGCGTGGTGGCGCTGGATTCCTCCGCCCCCCTGAGCCAGAATGTGGAGCAGGTGGTGAGCCTGAACGTGGGCTATCTCCGGGATATGGTGCCCGCCCTGTTTGTCACCTCCACCTATGCGGTCAACGGGCAGATCACCGACATTTTTGCCTGGAAGGACGGCGGGGTGGAGAACGTGACCCTGGAGCGGGACACGGGAGAGAGCGGCGGTACCGTGCGCTGGGAGACCGAGGTAAACAGCACCCAGGTCTCCTGCACGGACATCAACCACGACGGGATCATGGAGCTGCCCTCGGCCTATGCCCTGACCGAGCCGGACAGCACCAGCACCGCCCCCAACTTCTGGGCCATCCGGTGGCAGCAGTACGACGTGAACGGCGGCGCCCACCAGGTGTTCACCACCTACCACAACAACCAGGACGGCTGGTATTTCATCCTGCCCACGGAGTGGAGCGGGAAGCTGACCCTGTCCCGCAGCAACCTGGCCGGCGGCGGGGAGCGGGCGGTGGTTTTCTCCTACTGGGAGGGGGACGAGGCCGTGGAGCCGGAGCCCTTCCTGGTCATTTACAAGCTCACCGGCGACAACCGGGAGGCCCGGGCCAGCATGCCCGGCCGCTTCCGCCTGCTGGAGGGGGAGGACGACGCCATCTACGCCGCCCGGCTGGTGGACAGCGGCTGGGACTGCGGCCTGGACGAGGAGGGCGTCAGGGCCAACTTCGCGCTGATCAGCGGGCGCTGAGTACAAAGGAGGTAACGGGATGAAAAAGGTTCTTGTGCTGGAGGATGAGGCGAATATCCGCAGCTTTGTGGTGATCAATCTCAAGCGGGCCGGCTACGAGGCCATCGAGGCCGAGACCGGCGAGGAGGCGCTGGCCCAGCTCAAGCGCAATCCGGATATCAAGGTGGCCCTGCTGGACATCATGCTGCCCGACATGGACGGCTTCGAGGTCTGCCGCCGCATCCGGGCCAGCGACAGCAACATCGGCATCATCATGCTCACCGCCCGCACCCAGGAGATGGACAAGGTCACCGGCCTCATGACCGGCGCCGACGACTATGTGACCAAGCCCTTCTCCCCGGCGGAGCTCACCGCCCGCATCGACGCCCTCTACCGCCGCACCGGCGGGGGCGATCCCATCGACACCGGGGAGATCAGCCAGCCGCCCTTCCTCCTGAACACCCGCAACCGCACCCTGGAGAAGAACGGCCAGCGGGTGAAGCTCACCCAGGTGGAGTACTCCATCATGAAGCTGTTCATGGACAACCCGGGCAAGGCCCTCTCCCGGGAGGAGATCCTGGACTCCGTGTGGGGCAGGGACTACTTCGGGGAGCTGAAAATCGTGGACGTGAACATCCGCCGCCTGCGCATCAAGATTGAGGACGATCCGACGAATCCGTCTTTCATTACCACGGTGTGGGGCTACGGATATAAGTGGGGCTTCTGAGGGGCGGCATCCGCCCTCCGCAGGCCGGGCCGCGGGGCGCATCCCGCCCCCGGCGCCCCAAGCGGGCGCATTCAGGCAAACAAGAACCAGACCCAGGTGGTGAAGGGAAGGCATGAAAAAAATCAGAGGTATCCGAAAGCGGTGGATGGTGAACTCCATCAGCGTGGTGCTGTTTATCGTCCTGCTGGCGGTGACAGCCTTCTCCACGGCCATGGGGAGCTATTACTACTCCACCATGAGCGAGTCCCTGCGCCAGAAGGCGGAGAACGCCATCGGCAGCTTTGACTACCGCAGCGGGGACGACTACTACAGCTATGCCCGGACGGTGGTGGCAGGGGATCCCAACAGCGACAACCTGGAGGTGGAGTATCTGGACAGCAGCGGGCGCATCCGCTTCTCCAGCTCGGATCTCACCGCCTTCCGCGTCCCCGGCACGCCGGAGATCGTCCAGGCCATCAGCGAGAAGGAGACCCGCTCCTGGGTGGGCTCCGACCCCAGCACCGGCGAGCACATCATGGCGGCCACCAGCCCCCTGGTGGTCAACGGTGAGGTGGTGGGGGCCATGCGCTACGTCACCTCCCTGCGCAACGTAGACCGGCAGATCATCATCATCGTGGCCATCGCCCTGGGCATCGGCCTGGCGATCCTGTGCATCGTGTACTTCTCCAACCTGTACTTCATCCGCTCCATCGTGGATCCGGTGGCGGGGATTACCGAGACCGCCAAGCGTATCGCCGAGGGCTCCTACGGCGTGCAGATCGAGAAGCGGTACGACGACGAGATCGGCACCCTGGCCGACGCCATCAACGACATGTCCCTGCGTATCAACCAGAGCGAGAAGATGAAGAACGAGTTCATCTCCTCCGTCTCCCACGAGCTGCGCACCCCCCTCACCGCCATCAACGGCTGGGCGGAGACCATCATGAACGGGGAGGTGCGGGACGCCGGGGACGTGAAGAAGGGCATGGGCATCATCGTGTCCGAGGCCCGGCGGCTGACCAACATGGTGGAGGAGCTGCTGGAGTTCTCCCGCATCCAGGACGGCCGCTTCACCCTGTCGGTGGAGCCCATGGACATCAAGGCGGAGCTGGAGGACGCGGTGTACACCTATCGGGAGTTCTTCCGCCGGGAGGGCATCGAGCTCAACTACTACGACTGCGAGGAGGAGTTCCCCCTCATCAACGGGGATCCCGAGCGGCTGCGGCAGGTGTTCTGCAACCTGCTGGACAACGCCGCCAAGCACGGCGGCTCCGGCAAGCGCATCGACACCTCCATCGCCCCCGACGGGGATCAGGTGGCCATCACCATCCGGGACTACGGCCCCGGCATCCCGGAGGAGGAGCTGCCCCACGTGAAGTACAAGTTCTACAAGGGCTCCTCCAAGGCCCGGGGCTCCGGCATCGGCCTGGCGGTGTGCGACGAGATCGTCACCCGCCACGAGGGCACCCTGGACATCGGCAACGCCGAGGGCGGCGGGTGTGTCGTCACCATCCGCCTGCCTATTCGAACATAAGTTCTAAAAGCGGCCCGCGCCCCTTGCAATCGGGGCGCGGGTTTGGTACAATAGATTACATTCCATTAGTAAGGAGAACTTACCCCACATGCCAAACGAAAACAACCAATCCTGCGCCACGCCCTACAAGACTATGATCGGCGGCCAGGCCCTCATCGAGGGGATCATGATGCTGGGCCCGGAGAAGAAGGCCGTGGTGGTGCGCAAGCCCGACGGCGAGCTGGAGGAGCAGGTGGAAAACCGGGTGCTCATTAAGGATCGCCACCCCCTGCTGGGCGTGCCCTTCATCCGGGGCGTGTTCAACTTCTGTTCCTCCCTGGCCAACGGCGTCAAGGCGCTGATGTTCTCGGCCTCCTTCCTGCCGGAGGACGAGGAGGAGCCGGAGGAGCCCTCCAGATTTGAGCTGTGGCTGGACAGGCGCCTGGGCAGCGAGAAGGCCGCGTCCTTTTTTGTCACCGCCGCGGTGGCCCTGGGCATCATCTTTGCCGTGGTGCTGTTCATCCTCCTGCCCACCGCCATCACCGGCCTGATCGGCCTGGTTGTCCCCCTGCCCATGTGGCTGCGCAACCTGCTGGAGGGCGTGGTCAAGGTGGTGATCTTCGTGGGCTACCTGATACTCTGCTCCCGGATGAAGGACATCCACCGGGTGTTCCAGTACCACGGCGCCGAGCACAAGACCATCTTCTGCTATGAGCACGGCCTGCCCCTGACGGTGGAGAACGTGCGCATCCAGCCCCGGCACCACCCCCGCTGCGGCACCAGCTTCCTGTTTGTGGTCATTGTGGTGAGCATCCTGCTGTCCAGCCTGCTGTTCAGCTTCATCGAGGTGACCAACACCTTTGCCCGCATGGGCCTGCACCTGCTGCTGCTGCCGGTGATCGTCAGCCTGACCTATGAGTTCAACCGCCTGGTGGGCCGGTATGACAACTGGTTCACCCGCATCATGACCGCGCCGGGGATGTGGCTGCAGAACTGGACTACCTTTGAGCCGGACGACTCCATGATCGAGGTGGGCATCCGGGCCTTTACCCTGGTGCTGCCCGAGGAGCAGGGGAAGGACGCCTGGTAAAGGATATGACCTTCCACCCTCTGGGGGAAGGTGCCCCGAAGGGGCGGATGAGGGGGCGTATTCTGAGCGCCCCGGAGAGAAAGAGAGAAAATTGAGGAGTGGTGCTTACATGGCGACCACGTACAACAACCTCTACCTGGACACGCGGCAGCGTCTGCGGGAGGCGGGGGTGGAGGGCGCCCAGCTGGAGGCCCGGGAGCTCCTGTGCCACGCGGCGGGCAAGAACCGGGAGCAGTTCTACCGGGACATGGCCCTCTATGCCCCTGACCCGGTGGAGGAGAAGCTGGCCGCCCTGGTGGAACGCCGCCTGGCGGGGGAGCCGGTGGCCTACCTGATCGGAGAGTGGGAGTTTTACGGCCTGACCCTGGATGTGACGCCCGACGTGCTCATCCCCCGGATGGACACCGAGGTGCTGGCCGAGCGGGCCATCCTGCTGGCCCGGGCCGCCGGGGAAGGTGCCCGGGTGCTGGATCTGTGCGCCGGCAGCGGCTGCGTGGGCCTGGCGGTGGCGGCCAATGTGCCCACCTGCCGGGTGGTGCTGGCCGACGTCAGCGAGGCGGCCCTGAAAATCTGCAAGGGGAATGTGCGCCGGAATGAGCTCAACGCCCGGGTCACCTGTGTTCAGGCCGACGCCCTGCAGAAGCCGGACGCCGCCCTGTGGGACTTTGACGTGATCGCCTGCAACCCGCCCTATATCCCCACCGGGGATCTGGCCGGGCTGGACGTGTCCGTCCGGGACTACGAGCCCCGCTCCGCCCTGGACGGCGGGGCCGACGGGCTGGACTTCTACCGGGCCATCGCCGCCCAGTGGGGCTCCGCCCTGCGGCTGGGGGGTTCCCTGCTGTTTGAGGTGGGGATCAACCAGGCCATGGACGTGGCCGCCCTGCTGGAGCGCAGCGGATTTGAGGACATCCAGTCCACCCAGGACACCCAGGGGATCCCCCGGGTGGTGGAGGGCGTCGTCAACCGATAAAAGTCCTGCTTATTGGACAGATAAAAGCGTAAGCTATTGGACAGAATACCCGGCGCCCTCCGGCTGCCGGGATACCAAAGGAGAGATTGGATATGGCAACCAAGAAAGCGGCGGTGGAGGCCGCCACCCCCGCAGCGGATAAGAAGCGGGCCTTGGAGACCGCCATGGCCCAGATTGAGCGGGCCTACGGCAAGGGCTCCATCATGCGCCTGGGCGACAACGCCGACATCGTGGTGGAGTCCATCCCCACCGGTTCCCTGTCCCTGGATCTGGCCCTGGGCATCGGGGGCGTGCCCCGGGGGCGCATTGTGGAGATCTACGGCCCCGAGTCCTCCGGCAAGACCACCCTGGCCCTGCACATCGTGGCCGAGGCCCAGAAGCGGGGGGGCGAAGCGGCCTTCATCGACGCCGAGCACGCCCTGGATCCCTCCTACGCCCGGGCTCTGGGGGTGGACATCGACTCCATGCTCATCTCCCAGCCCGACACCGGCGAGCAGGGCCTGGAGATCTGCGAGGCCCTGGTGCGCTCCGGCGCCA
>NZ_JAHZDL010000076.1:8366-11601 GCF_019422385.1 Flavonifractor sp. | reverse complement strand
CGCTGATCGTCCGGGCCGCCCCCAGCGACGTGGCCGCCGGGGAGATCCCCGACGTGCTGGGGGAGCTGGCGGGAAAGCTGCTCACCGGCGGCTCCGCCGATCCGGACGCCGCCCGGGACGCCCTGCTCCACACCATGGCCTGCAAGGCGGCCATCAAGGGCGGACAGAAGAACAGCCCCGGCGAGCTGTACAAGGTGGCCGAGGCCGTCATGTCCGGCGCGGTCAAATATTGTCCGCATGGCAGGCCGGTGGCGATAGAATTGACCCGGCAGCAGCTGGAGAAGCGGTTCGGGAGAGCATAATTTGACCGCGCATCGCGCCTTTGGCGCGTCCAAGTGTTTTGCGGAGCAAAACCTTGCCGCAGGGGCAATTCATTTGCCCCGAGGATGCAGAAATATTTGGGGCCCCCGGCGGGCCTGACCGCCGGGGAGCAAATACTGTCCCCACGGCAGGCCGGTGGCGATAGAGCTGACCCGCCAGCAGATGGAGAAGCGGTTCGGGAGGGCATAGCGGGGGAAGCCCGGTTTCCAAACAAAAAGCGACACCATTCGCCTGATAATTGGTATATATTGGATGCATCTTACAGAAAGAAGGAGTGCATCCACATGCAAAAGACCAACAACCTGCAAGACCTGTTCCTGCTCCGGGCCCGGAAAACCCGCGCCGCTGTCACCGTGTTCCTGATGAACGGCTACCAGCTGCGGGGCCAGATCACGGGATACGACGCCTTCGTGGTGGTACTTATGACGGGGGACAAGCAGCAGGTCATCTACAAGCACGCCATCTCCACCATCGTGCCCGAGCGGGCCATTTCCCTGGAGGCGGAGGCGGCGGCGGACTGAGGAGCGCCCATGAAGCAAGGGAAGCTGATCAACCGAATCATGATGCTGGTGCTGCTGGCGGCGGTGGTGGTCTATCTGGCCGCCTCCGCCTGGCGCAGCTTCCGGGATCCGTACACCTTTGTGATGTCCTACGCCTACACCGTGGACGACAGCCTGGAGGCCACCGGCTTCCTGGTGCGGGAGGAGACCGTCCTCTCCGGCGGCGGCGGCACGGTGGAGCTGCTGCCCGAGGAGGGGGAGAAGGTGGCCCGGGGGGAGAAGGTGGCCCTGCTCTACCAGAGCGGGGAGGGCCTGGAGCGGCGGCAGGAGCTGGAGAGCCTGACCCTGGAGCGGGAGCAGCTGGAGTACGCCCTGGAGCGGGCCCAGACCGGCGGCGACGCCTCCCAGCTGAGCCAGCAGGTGCTGGACGCCATCGCCGATCTCCACGCCTCGGTGGCCGCCGGGGATCTCACCCGGCTGGAGGAGGAGGCCCAGAAGCTGAAGAGCCTGGTCTACAAGCGGGAGTACACCTTCAGCGAAGGGGAGGGGGAGGGGGACGCCTCCGCCGCCATCCAGGCCTCCCTGGACGAGGTGGAGGCCCAGATCTCCGCCCTCACCGCCCAGGCCGCCCAGGACACCACTGCGGTCACCGCCGGCCAGTCGGGGGTGTTCTCCGGCCAGACCGACGGCTTTGAGAGCCAGCTCACCCCGGACAAGCTGGAGACCATCACCGCCGCGGAGCTCGCCCAGCTCGCCCGGCAGCAGCCCGAAGCCGACCCCAACGCGGTGGGCAAGCTGATCACCGATGCCACCTGGTACTTCGTCTTTGCCGCCGGCAGCGAGGAGGCCCAGCGCCTGCACCAGGGGAGCAGCGTCACCGTCCGCTTTTCCCGGGACTGGTCAGGCGAGGTGGATATGACGGTGGAGCGGGTGGGGGAGCCGGAGGAGGACGGGCAGTGCGCCGTGGTGCTGTCCACCGACCGCTACCTGTCCGAGACCACCCTGCTGCGCCGGCAGACGGTGGAGCTGGTCTTTGACAGCCGGGAGGGCATCCGGGTTCCCACCGAGTCCATCCGGGTGGTGGAGCAGACCGTCACCGACCCGGAGACGGAGGAGGAGAGCCAGGTGCTCACCACCGGCGTGTTCGTGCTGGTGGGCCAGCAGGCGGAGTTCAAGCCCGTCACCGTGGTGGAGCAGATGGAGGAATTCGCCCTGGTGGTGCCCGCCGACGGGGTGTCCGACAGCGAGGCCCTGCGGGCCGGAGATCAGATCATCCTCTCCTCGGTGGAGCTCACAGACGGAGCCGTGATTCTGGATTCTTAATATGGGAGGTTATTCACATGTCCCTTGCAGAGAATATTGCCAAAGTCAACGCAAACATTGCCGCCGCCGCCCGGGAGGCCGGCCGCGACCCGTCCGAGATCGCCCTGGTGGCCGCCACCAAGGTGCAGACCTCGGAGACCATCCGCCAGGCCATCGCCGCCGGCGTCACCATCTGCGGCGAGAACCGGGTGCAGGAGATGACCGCCCACCTGGCGGACAACGCCTATGACGGGGCGGCCCTCCACTTCATCGGCCACCTGCAGACCAACAAGGTCAAGCAGGTGGTGGGCCGGGTGGAGCTCATCGAGTCGGTGGGCTCGGCCCACCTGCTGGACGCCATTGAGGCCCAGGCCGCCAAGCTGGATCTGGTGCAGGACATCCTGCTGGAGGTGAACATCGGCGGGGAGGAGTCCAAGAGCGGCATCGCCCCGGAGGAGCTGCCCGCCCTGGTGAAGCAGGCCGCCGCCTGCCCCCATGTGCGCCTGCGGGGCCTCATGGCCATCCCTCCGGTGGCCGGCCCCGACGGAAACCGCCCGTTTTTTGCAAAAATGCGTCAGCTTTTTGTTGACATAAGAAGTCAGATGGATGATAATAAGACTAGCTTTACCTGCCTCTCCATGGGCATGAGCGGCGACTATGAGAACGCTGTCCGTGAAGGGGCCACCCTGGTGCGGGTGGGCACCGCCCTGTTCGGCCCCCGTCCCCCCATGCACAAGGGATAGGAATCACATCGGGAGGTTTACCGACATGGGATTTTTGGACGAGATCAAGCGCCTGGCCCGCCCCTATGAGGACGAGGAGGACGAGGAGGAGTTTGACGACTACGAGCCCGTCTCCCGCAGCGAGCGGATGGACCGCACCGGCGGCGAGCGGCTGGAGCGCCGCGCCGCCAAGAGCAGCCAGGAGAATACCGGCACCCTCTACCCCGTGGAGAACGAGCGGCGCAGCAATAAAGTGGTGAACATCCACACCACCACCCAGCTGCAGGTGGTGCTGGTCAAGCCCGAGCGGTTTGAGAACGCCAGCGAGATTGCCGACCACCTGCGGGAGAAGCGCACCGTGGTGCTCAACCTGGAGTCCACCAACAAGGA
>NZ_JAHZDL010000076.1:0-8266 GCF_019422385.1 Flavonifractor sp. | reverse complement strand
AACGCCACCCTCAAGGCCAAGATGAAGGTGCTGGTGGACAAGGTGGAGGAGTACCGCTCCACCGAGGACGCCATGCGCAAGGCCCTGCTGACGGCCCAGAAGATGGCCGACGAGATGGTGGCCCAGGCGGAGAGCAAGAAGGCGGAGATGCTCAAGGACGCGGAGGCCCAGGCCAAGGCCCGCATGGCGGAGCTGCAGCAGGGCCTGCGGGATGAGCAGCTGCGCCTCACCGCGGCTCAGAACGCCACGGCGGCCTACGTGTCCAAGCTCAAGGAGCTGTACCAGCACGAGATGGACTATCTCAACGGCCTGTCCAAGCTCACCGCCGCCGCCCAGCCCGCCCCTGCGGCGGATCCGGTGGACACCGCGGTGGAGGACATCTCCCACAACGTGGAGAAGCTGGTGGCCGAGGAGAGCGCCGAGGCCGAGGCCGGCCAGCGGGAGGACACGGTGGATCTGGGCGGCCCCGCCCCGGAGAAGGAGGGCGGCCTGTACGCCGAGTTGCTGGAGCTGAGCCGCTCCCACGGCGGGGAGGAGGAGGCCGAGGAGCCCGCCGAGCCCACCCGCCGCATCGACTTCGACCACCTCCAGTTCGGAAAGGACTACGAAATCCGGTAAAGCCTCTTGACAGAAGGCGGAATTACAGGTAAGATACTCGGAGACGCGGAAAACCGCGCCTCCGAGTGTTTTTATCCAGCCAAACGCTGTGACGAGGACGAGTACCGCCCCCAACCCTGTGCAGAGAGCCGCCGTTTTTGGTGCAAGGCGGACAGGGCGGGCCGGGAAGATCACCTCCGAGCCGCCGCCCCAACGGCCTCTTTGCCCAGTAGGTGCGGACGTCTGGCCCCGTTACCGGCCGCCGAGGGGCCGCGGCTTGTCCGCGGCAATGAGAGTGGTACCGCAGAGGTTTGCGCCTTTGTCTCTTTGTGAGGCAGGGGCGCTTTTTGTTTGCCCGGGCGGGCGCGCCTGCGTGTCGGCCCGCGTCCCTCCCCCAAAACTGTTCACCATTCACTTTTTACTATTCACTGAAAAAAGGAGAACCACCCATGGATTACAACCAGACCGTCCATCTGCCCCAGACCGACTTCCCCATGCGGGCCGGCCTGCCCAAGCGGGAGCCGGACATGCTCCAGGCCATGTACGACCACGATCTGTACCACAAGATGGTGGCGCGCAACGAGGGCAAGCCCAAGTTTGTCCTCCACGACGGCCCCCCCTACGCCAACGGCAACATCCACATCGGCACCGCCCTGAACAAGATCCTCAAGGACATGATCGTCAAGCACAAGAACATGACCGGCCACTGCGCCCCCTATGTGCCCGGCTGGGACACCCACGGCCTGCCCATCGAGTCCGCCGTGCTGAAGGACAAGAAGGTCAAGCGGGACGAGATGACCACCGCCCAGTTCCGCACCAAGTGCCGGGAGTACGCCGAGGGCTATATCGCCAAGATGACCGGGCAGTTCCAGCGCCTGGGGGTGCTGGGCGAGTGGGAGAACCCCTACATCACCCTGCTGCCCGAGTTTGAGGCCAGGCAGATTGAGGTCTTCGGCAAGATGGCGGAGAAGGGCCTCATCTACAAGGGCATGAAGCCGGTGTACTGGTGCCCCGCCGACCAGACCGCCCTGGCCGAGGCGGAGATTGAGTACGCCGACGACCCCTGCACCACCATCTTCGTCAAGTTCCCCGTGCTGGACGACAAGGGCAAGCTGGGGGGCCTCACCGATCTGAGCCGCACCTACTTCGTGATCTGGACGACCACCCCCTGGACGATCCCCGGCAACTACGCCATCTGCCTCAACGCCGAGTTTGACTACGTGCTCCTCCAGGTGCCCGGCGGCGACGTGTATATCCTGGCCAAGGATCTGGCCGAGAGCGTGTGCAAGGCCGCCCACATCGACTATGCCGCCTGTACCGTGCTGGCCACCCTCAAGGGCAGCGAGTTCGAGCTGATGAGCGCCAAGCACCCCCTCTTTGACCGGGAGAGCGTGATCCTCAACGGCGAGCACGTGACCCTGGACGCCGGCTCCGGCTGCGTCCACACCGCCCCCGGCTTCGGCGCCGAGGACTTCGCCATCTGCCGGCAGTACGACAAGGCGGGACTGACCCACATCGGCGTGCCCGTGCCGGTGAACGCCAAGGGCGTCATGACCGACGAGCGCTACAACGGCCAGTTCTACGCCAAGGGCAATGACATGGTGGTGGAGGATCTGGAGCGAGAGGGCTTCCTGGTGGCCAAGGAGAACATTACCCACTCCTACCCCCACTGCTGGCGCTGCAAGAACCCCATCATCTACCGGGCCACCGAGCAGTGGTTCTGCTCCGTGGACGCCATCAAGGACGCCGCGGTGAAGTCCTGCGACGCCATCCAGTGGAAGCCCGAGTGGGGCAAGGAGCGCATGATCTCCATGATCACCGAGCGCTCCGACTGGTGCATCTCCCGCCAGCGGGTGTGGGGCGTGCCCATCCCCATCTTCTACTGCGACGACTGCGGGGCGGACATCGTCACCCCCGAGACCATCGCCAACGTGGCCCGGCTCTTCCGGGAGCATGGCTCCAACATCTGGTTTGACAAGGAGCCCCGCGACCTGCTGCCCGAGGGCTTCGTGTGCCCCAAGTGCGGCAAGGCCCACTTCTCCAAAGAGACCGACATCATGGACGTGTGGTTCGACTCCGGCTCCACCTGGGCCGCCGTGGCCGCGGAGCGCCCCTATCTGAAGTACCCCGCCGACCTCTATCTGGAGGGCGGCGACCAGTACCGCGGCTGGTTCCAGTCCTCCATGCTCACCTCCATCGCCGTCAACGGCGTGGCCCCCTATCACCAGATCGCCACCCACGGCTGGACTGTGGACGGCGAGGGCAAGGCCATGCACAAGTCCCTGGGCAACGCCGTCTCCCCCGACGAGGTCATCAGGGAGTACGGCGCCGACATGCTCCGCCTGTGGGTGGCCTCCGCCGACTACACCCAGGACATGCGCATCTCCAAGGACATCATGAAGCAGCTGAGCCAGGCCTACCTGAAAATCCGCAACACCGCCCGCTACATGCTGGGCAACCTGTGCGACTTCGACCCCGACACCCACGCGGTGGCCTATGACCAGCTGGAGGAGCTGGACAAGTTCGCCCTGGCCTGCTGCAACAACCTGGTGAAGGCCTGCCGGGAGGCGTACGACCGCTACGAGTTCCACGCCGTCTACCGGGCTGTGTACAACTTCTGCGTGGTGGACATGTCCAACTTCTACCTGGACATCATCAAGGATCGGCTGTACTGCGGCGACGACGCCGGCCGCCGCTCCGCCCAGACCGCCCTGTACACCATCCTGGACGGCATGACCCGGCTCATTGCCCCCATACTCGCCTTCACCTCCGACGAGATCTGGCACGCCATGAAGCACGCCAAGGGCGTGGACGCCGAGAGCGTGCTGCTCAACGACATGCCCGGCTAT
Organism: Flavonifractor sp.; assembly: GCF_019422385.1. Classification (NCBI taxonomy): domain Bacteria; kingdom Bacillati; phylum Bacillota; class Clostridia; order Eubacteriales; family Oscillospiraceae; genus Flavonifractor; species Flavonifractor sp. The sequence continues at coordinate 4,820 of NZ_JAHZDL010000076.1, read as the reverse complement.
GAGGAGAAGCTGGCCCTGGACGCCGCCGGACAGGAGCGCTGGGACAAGCTGGTCTCCCTCCGCGACGCGGTGAACAAGGCCCTGGAGAACGCCCGCAATGCCGGCGTGTTCAAGAAGGCCCAGGACACCGACATCACCCTGTCCGTCTCCGCCGCCGACGCCGCCTTCCTGGAGGGCGTGGATCTGGCCACCCTGTGCATCGTGTCCAAGGTCACTGTCACCACCGGGCCCGTGGAGGGGGAGCAGATGGAGGACTGCCTGGTGCCCTGCACCATCGCCGTCAAGCTGTCCGAGGCCCCCAAGTGCCCCCGCTGCTGGAACCACAACGAGCACATCGGCACCGAGGGACATCACCCCGAGCTGTGCCCCCGCTGCGCCGCCGTGGTGGCCGAGTAACCCCCCATATCCGCAAGACAAAAACAGGCGCCCGCAATCGCGGGCGCCTGATTTCTGCTTGCTGTATGTCTCATCATGACCATGTTCCGGTGGGGGCCCCGGCGGCGGGCCTGCCCGGCGCTGGTCTGTCAATGTAGGGGCGGATATCATCCGCCCGAAGCCCAGCCTGTCGAAAAAATCTTTTCGACAGGCTGCTAAACTTTTTGAAACTTCAAAAAAGTTTCGAAAAGTTGTTTGATCCAACGCGAAAGGGAACCCTGACGGTTCCCTTTCACACTATTCTTCCCTCCGAATTCTTCGGCTGGAGGGTTTATCGACAGCCCGGCCTTCCCCTCTTTGGGGGGAAGGTGTCCCAGTGCGCACACTGGGGCGGATGAGGGGTTCCACGTTCTCGCACCGGGGTGCCCCCGGGGGCGCGCCTGCGCGGCGGGCGCCCCCATTTCTTCCCAAAGAAATGGGGGGAAAGAAGGGGCCGGGGGTTCTTTTTTGAGGTGGCTTCGCGTTGATTTTCATCGAAGGTGCCCCCGGCACCTTCGACCCCCGGCGCCCCCCAGTACGGGGGTTCATGGCGGCGGTGGGCTGTACGGACAGGGCAAAGACCGGGCGTGCATCCACGCCCGGTTCCTTTTTTCTGTTCGTTTCAGGCGCTGCCGCGCCCCGGGTTGCACGCATCGGGGTTGCCCTGCAAGCCCTGGGAACAGTTGCGCTGTACCGGCCTGGCCCGCCGGGCCGCCGTCGGTGCCATGCCTCCGAAATACTGGGGCAATCACCGTAGCCATCCGTAGGGGTGCACTGTGTGTGCGTCCGCCCCGAGCCGAGGGGGCGTTACAGCGTAAGCCCCCTCGGCCGGAAGGTTACATGTAGGACAGCTCGGGGGAAGTTCCAAGAAGGGGGAATCGCAATTCCCCCTTCTTGGTCGTTTCAAGGGGTGGGTGCAGGGCGTTTGGGCGTTAAGAAACGTGCCGGTGGCACGTTTTAGCCCAAAAGCAATCCAGGCGTAGCCACCTTAACCCGTGGAAATCGAAATTCCCCGTCCTGCTGGTTTTCCCCCGCTTTTGCCATCAAAAGCGGTGCGCCCGCCGCGTAGGCGCTCGCCGGAGGCCGGGCCTCCACTGAGCGGCCGCCATGTATGGCGGCCCTACGCACGGCGTGCCCAGCTTGCCGCGCCCCACGGAGCCAGCAGTTGCGTGGAAAAGCGGGCGGATGGTATCCGCCCCTACGGCCTGCGGACGATAAATTCCACGTCCATGCTGCCGCCGCAGACCATGCCCAGGCTGGCGGCGTCGGGGGAGAGGTCGTAGTGCCGGGTCATTGTAACGCCGCCGCCCCGCTCCCACAGGGCTTTGGCCTCCTGGACAGCCTGGAACTCCACCGCGCCGCCGCCGATGGTGCCCAGGACGGAGCCGTCGGGCCGCACCAGCATCCAGGTGCCCACGCCCCGGGGGGTGGAGCCGTGCTTGGCGGTAATGGTGCACAGCACGCCGGGCTCCCCCTCCGGCGGGGGGACGGCCGCCGGGCCCCGGCGGGAGCGCACCTGCACCAGCTGGGCGGCGATGGACACGGCGATCTCCGCCGGGGTCTGCCCCCCGATGGGCAGGCCGATGGGGGCGCACACCCCGTCCAGCACCTCCCGGGCGAACCCGGCCGCCGCCAGGGAGTCCTTCACCGCCGCCACCTTGGCCCGGCTGCCGATCATCCCGATGTAGGCGTAACGGCCTCTCAGCACATGCTCCAGGCAGTCCCGGTCGTGGACGTGGCCCCGGGTGAGCAGGCAGTAGTAGTCGTCCTCCCGGCTGCCCAGCTCCGCCAGGGCCTCCAGGAAGGGGGCGCAGATCACCCGCCGGGCCATGGGGAAGCGGCTCTCGTTGGCGAACTCCGGCCGGTCGTCGATGACGATCAGCTCAAACTCCAGCCGGCCGGCGATGTGGGCCAGCTCCAGGGACACGTGGCCCCCGCCGCAGAGGATCAGACGCTCCATAACCCCTTCTCCTTTCCAAAGTACAGCAGGCCCTCCAGTACGCCGCCGCCGATGGCCCGGGCCTTGTCGGAGACGGTGAAGCAGTGGCGCGCCTCGCACCGGGGGTCGATGTCCCCCGCCTTCATGCCCTTTTTGACGGCCAGCCCGGCGGGGAGCATCCCCCGCACCACGCCGGTGAGCCGGACGCACACCACCGCACCGGCCACCCGGGCCACCGGCGCGCCCTCCTCCACCCGGTCGCCGATGGCGGCCAGGGGCTCAAAGAGGCCGTCCGCCGGGGCGCGGATGATCCGCTCCTCGGTGTAGCCGCCGATGTCGCCGGGCACGCCGGTGTTGGGGATGGCGGAGCCCTCCAGGATCAGGCGGCCCAGATCGTGGCCCCGCTTGGTCTCCACCACCCCGTGGCAGTCCACCCCGGCGGTGAACCCCGGCCCCAGGGCCAGGACGATGGGGGCGTCGGTGATGGCGGTGCCCAGGTTTCTCTTGGCCAGGATGGCGTCCACCACCCCGTCAAAGGGCAGCTCCTTCCGAATTTCCGCCCCCGGGTCGCAGAGCACGGGGATCTCCCCCCGCGCCAGGGCGGCCAGGGCCTCCGCCTTTCCGGACGCCCGCCGGGCGGTGAGCCCCTCCACGGCAGCCGTCCCGTCGTACATGCACTGGGAGAAGGCCACCGTCCGCCGCACGGCGGTGGGCCGCTCCACCTCGGTCATCACCAGGTCAAGGCCCGCCCGGCGCAGCCGCACCGCCGTGCCCGTGGCCAGATCCCCGGCCCCCTTGATCAAAACCAGCATAACCCGCCACGCTCCTCCTCGGTATAGCTGTGAATGGCGCTCTCAATCCCCCGGGCGGCCAGCAGGGCCGCCGCCTCCCGGGCGTACTGCCGCCGCGCAGGCGTGTCCGCCTTGTTCAGCAGACAGCGGAAGGCCATGCCCTCCGCCACCCCCTTGCGCCCCCCCTGGGGGTGGGCCAGCAGGGCGGCCACATCCGCCGGGGTGAGGAGGTGACCCTCCCCCGCGCCCAGCAGGGCCCGCACCCGCTCCGGCCGGTGGCAGACGGCCTCCACGGCCTGTCCCACCCCGTCCAGGCCCGCCACCGCCACCACCGCGTCGGCGCAGGGGGGGATGGCAGGCTCGTGCTCCGCCGGGGCCTTCAGGGGCAGCATCTTGGCCCCGTCGGCCTCCACCAGCACCACGTCCGCCGCCCGGCGGCAGGTCTCCGCCGCCGCGGCCAGGGTCAGCTTGCCCGTGGGCTCCCGCCGGCCGCATACCACCACCCCCTGGGTGTCCACCAGGGCGCGGAGCTTCTCCCCGTCCGTCTCCCACGTCAGGGGCAGGCGGGGGTGGGGCCTGATGTGGGTGGTGGTGGTGACAATAACCGTCAGGCCGGCGGCCCGGGCCTCCCGGGCCAGGGCGTAGAGGGTGGAGGTCTTGCCCCCCGCCCCCACCAGGGCCACCACCCGGTGGCAGTCCGGCTCCAGGCGCAGCTTCTCCCAGATGCCCACGGCCTAACCTCCGCTCAGGTGCTCAATCAGGATCTTCACGCCGATGGCGATGAGCACCAGGCCGCCCACCAGCTCGGCCCGCCGCTGGAACAGGCTGCCCAGCCGCTTGCCCACCAGGCCGCCCACCAGGGACAGCACGAAGGCCACCACGCCGATGACCACGGCGGAAAAGAGGATATTCACGCGCATGAAGGCCATGGACACCCCCACGGCCAGGGCGTCGATGCTGGTGGCGATGGCCAGCAGGCACAGCCGCCTGGCGGAGAGATCCGCCGGGGCCTCGTCCTCCTCCCCGCCCCGGAGGGAGCCCCAGGCCATCCGGCCGCCGATGACGGCCAGCAGGGCGAAGGCCACCCAGTGGTCCACCGTCTCTATGTACTGGCTGACGCTGCTGCCCAGCAGCCAGCCGGCCACCGGCATCATGAACTGGAACGCGCCGAACCACAGGCCCATCCTGGCGGCCTGTTTCACCCCGAAGCCGGGGATGGAGATGCCGCTGGACACGGACACCGCGAAGGCGTCCAGGGCCAGGCTGACGGCGATGAGTAAGATCTCGACCAAAGAAAATCACCCATTTTCAAAAAAGAAAGTTAGAACAGCTGAAAAGATTATAGCATACAGGAGAAAAATATGCTATAACAAATAGGAGTATGTGAGGGGGGAGATTGTCATGGAGCGGGAGGACTGGATGCGCCTGGCCCTGGCCCTGGCCCGGGAGGCGGGGGAAGCGGGCGAGGTGCCGGTGGGCTGCGTGATCGTGAAGGACGGCGCCGTGGTAGGCCGGGGCCGCAACCGGCGGGAGGGGGAGCGCACCGCCCTGGGCCACGCGGAGATCGAGGCCATTGCCGACGCCTGCCGCACCCTGGGGGGCTGGCGGCTGAGGGACTGCACCCTCTACGTCACCCTGGAGCCCTGCCCCATGTGCGCCGGGGCCATCGTCAACGC
>NZ_JAHZDL010000075.1:0-12156 GCF_019422385.1 Flavonifractor sp. | reverse complement strand
TGTAAATAGACGCCCGCATGCCGCCCACGGAGCGGTGGCCCTTCAGGTTGGTGAAGCCGGCCTCCACGCTCTCCTTGACGAACTTGGCGTCCAGCTCGTCGTTCCCGGTGCGGAACACCACGTTCATGTCGGAGCGGGAGCCGGGCTCCACGGCGCAGGTGAAGAGCCGGGAGCTGTCGATCACGTCGTAGAGCATCTGGGCCTTGGCGTGCTTGATGGCCTCCATGCCCGGGATGCCGCCCTTGGACTCCAGCCAGTCCAGCACCAGGCCCAGCATGTAGATGCACCAGCAGGGCGGGGTGTTGTACATGGAATCCTTGTCGATCATGGTCTTGTAGTTCATCATCAGGGGGGTGTAGGGCAGCTCGTGGCCGGCCAGCTCCTTCCTGATGATCACCACGGTCAGGCCGGCGGGGGCCATGTTCTTCTGGGCGCCGGCGAAGATGATGCCGTACTTGCTCACGTCCACCGGGCGGGAGAGAATATCGGAGGACATGTCGCACACGATGGGCACGCCGTTCGTCTCGGGGACATAGGGCCACTCGGTGCCGTAGATGGTGTTGTTGGCGCAGTAGTAGAAGTAGCTGGCCTCGGGATCCAGCTTCAGCTGCTCCTGGGCGGGAATATAGGTGTGGTTCCTGTCGGCGGAGGAGGCGGCCAGGTTGATCTGGCCGTACTTCTGGGCCTCCTTATAGGCGATGTTGGAGAAGTTGCCGGTGACGGCGTAGTCGGCCTTGCCGGTCTTGCCGATCAGGTTCAGGGGCGCCATGGAGAACTGGGTGGAGGCGCCGCCCTGGAGGAAGAGGATCTCATACTCCTCGGGCACATTCATCAGCCTGCGCAGCTTGGCCTTGGTGTCCTCGAAGATCTTGACGAACACCTTAGATCGGTGGCTCATCTCCATGACGGACATACCGGAACCCTGGTAGTTGGTGATCTCGGCACCGGCCCGCTCCAGCACCTCCAGCGGAAGCATGGAAGGGCCTGCGGAAAAGTTGTACACGCGCTCGTTTCCCATGATAGACGGCCTCCTTGTCGATCTATGAATTTGTTCCAACGGAGTAGTTCTTTACTCTGTTAAAGAGTATTATATCGGCCCGGCGGGCCGGTGTCAACTGCGCGGATTGCCTAAAACCGACGCGTTCAATGGTAAAACTTTGTGAATATTTCAACGAACCCCTTTGCAAGTCCCAGCGTTTTGTGGTACAATACGTCTGAACCCTTAGTTTAGTTTTCCCAACGGGGAGGAGGATGGGCCCATGAGGCTTTCCGACATCAAGACCATTCTGCACGCCGAGGTGCTGTGCGGCGCGGAGCATCTGGATCGTGAGGTTTTTTCCGCCTGCGGCAGCGACTTTATGAGCGATGTCCTGGCCTTTGTCAAAAACCAGGCGCTGCTGCTCACCGGCCTGGTGAATCCCCAGGTGGTGCGCACCGCCGACATGGTGGAGATGAAGTGCATTGTGTTCGTCCGCGGCAAGGTGCCCGGCCCGGATATCCTGGCCCTGGCGGAGGAGCGGGACATCGTGGTGATGACCTGCCCCAAGCGCATGTATGAGGCGTGCGGACTATTATATTCCAATGGATTGCGAGGGAACTGTGATGGAGACAATTAGACTGGTTTATCCCGTGGAGGGCGGCGATCTGATTGAAGCCGGCGAGGCCTCCAGCAAGATGAAGCTGACCCTGAAAAAGCTGGGCCTGCCCCAGGATGTGATCCGCCGCGCGTCCATCTGCATGTATGAGGGCGAGATCAACATGGTCATCCACGCTGACGGCGGACAGGCCGAGGTGGAGGTGGATGCCGACCAGATTGTCATCCGCATGGAGGACACAGGCCCCGGCATTCCCGACGTGGAGCAGGCCATGCAGGAGGGCTTCTCCACCGCCGGCCAGACCGCGCGGGAGCTGGGCTTCGGCGCCGGCATGGGCCTGCCCAACATGAAGCGCTACTCCGATGAGATGACCATCGACACTGAGGTGGGCAAGGGCACCACCGTCACGGTCAAGATCAACATCGCCTGAACCATGGGCCTGACAAAGTGAGGTGAGTGGGCTCCATGGCCATGAGACATTCCGTGGTTCTGGACGTAAAGCGCTGCCGGGGCTGCACCACCTGCATCAAGTGCTGCCCCACCGAGGCCATCCGGGTGCGGGGACGGCGGGCCACCATCCTGCCCGACCGCTGCATCGACTGCGGCAGCTGCATCCGCATCTGCCCCCACAAGGCCATCAAATCCGTGGGGGACAGCCTGGATATTCTCAATAACTACCAGTACTGCGTGGCCCTGCCGGAGCCCGCCCTGTACGGGCAGTTCCACCACCTGGACAGCGTGGACATCGTGCTCAGCGCCCTGCTGAAAATCGGCTTCCACAAGGTCTATGAGGTGGCCAAGGCCGCCGAGCTGATCTCCGACTACGAGCGGCAGACCATCACCAGCGGCGTCTCCAAGGCCACCCCCCAGATCTCCTCCTCCTGCCCCACGGTGCTGCGCCTCATCCGAATGCGCTTTCCCAAGCTCATCGGCCACGTGGCCAACACCGTCCTGCCCATGGAGCTGGCCGCCATCCTGGCCCGGCGGGAGGCGGAGCAGGAGACCGGCCTGCCGCCGGAGAAAATCGGCGTGTTTGCCATCGTGCCCTGCTCCTCCAAGGTAACAGCCGCCCGCTCGCCGGAGGGGCTGGAGCACCCCGTGCTGGACGGTGCCTTCGCCATCCGGGACATCTACCTGCGCCTGCTGACCCCCATGAAGGAGCTGGAGGAGGTGCTCCCCCTGTCCGAGGCGGGGATTATGGGCATCGGCTGGGCCACCTGCGGCGGTGAGAGCGCCGCCCGGCTGGGAGAGCGCTGCGCCTCGGTGGACGGCATCCAGAACGTGATCCAGATGCTGGAGGGCATTGAGGACGGCCGCCTGCCGGAGGCCGACTTTCTGGAGCTGTCCGCCTGCACCCAGGGGTGCGTGGGGGGCTGCTTCAATGTGGAGAACCCCTATGCCGCCAAGCTGCGGCTCAAGGGGCTGATGAAGGGCCTGCCCGTCTCCCGCAACCGCTTCCGCCTGCCGGAGGAGGAGCGGGGCGTGGTGTGCCGGGATAAGGAGCTGCAGTACTTACCCACCTTTGTGCTAGATCAGGATCGGGGGGTGGCCTTCAGCAAGCTGCTCCAGATCCAGGAGCTGGAGGAACACCTACCCGGCCTCCACTGCGGCTCCTGCGGGGCGCCCTCCTGCCGGGCCTTTGCCGAGGATGTGGTGCTTGGCCGCGCCTCGGAGGACGACTGCATCTTCAAGGTGCGGGAGCGGATGCGCTCCATGACCGGCAGCAAGGCCGAGGCCGACGACTACCTGCCCCCGCCCTTCCGCCGCCGGCAGGAGCCGGACAAATAATCCGCCATGCCAACGCCGCCGTGATGCGCCCCGCGCCGCGGCGGCGTTTCGCCATCTGCAAGGAGGTAACCAACATGACCGTCCAGGAACTGACCGGCGCGCTCTCCCTGACCGTTTACCACCTGGAGACCCCCGACCGCCCCGTCACCAGCGGCTACGCCGGCGATCTGCTCAGTTGGGTGCTGGGCCGGGCGGAGCGGGACTGCGCCTGGCTGACCATCATGTCCAATCAGAACGTGGCCGCCGTGGCCCTCATGGCGGAGGCGGCCTGCGTGGTGCTCACTGAGGGGGTGGCCCCCGACGGGGAGCTGCTCCGCCGGGCGGCGGAGAAGGGGGTCAACCTGCTGGGCACAGAGCTGGACACCTTTGCCGCCGCTCACCGCCTGGCGGGAATGCTTAACCCGTAGGGGCAGCCCCTTCCAATTCCGCCGCCCAATCCCAGAAAGGTGTTCCGCATGAAATATTACTATGACCTTCACCTTCACTCCTGTCTGTCGCCCCACCCGGCTCCGCCGGGCGGGGGCCCCGTTCTTTCACTTCCTCGGGGCAAGTGAATTGCCCCTTCGGCAAGGTTTTCGCTGTCGGCGAAAACGCTTGACGCGCCGTTCGGCGCGAAAGGGCGACAGACACGATGCCGCAGCATAGTCCCAGAAAGGTGTTCCGCATGAAGTTTTTTTATGATCTCCACCTCCACTCCTGTCTGTCGCCCTGCGGCAGCGAGGATATGACGCCCGCCGATCTGGCGGCCATGTGCGCCCTGGCGGGGCTGGACATTGTGGCCCTCACCGACCACAACACCTGCGGCAACTGCGCCGCCTTCTGCCGGGCGGCGGAGGCGCGGGGACTGCTGGCCCTGGCGGGGATGGAGCTGTGTACGGCTGAGGAGATCCATGTGATCTGCCTCTTCCCAGATCCCGGCCGGGCGGAGGAGTTCGGCCGTCTGGTCTACGGCCGCCTGCCCCCCATCGCCAACCGTCCGGAGATCTTCGGCCGCCAGCTCTACATGGACGACGGGGACGGGGTACTGGGGGAGGAGCCCCGGTTTCTGGGCGGCGCCTCCTCCATCCCCCTGGCGGAGGTGCCCGGCCTGGCCGCCTCCTGCGGCGGCACAGCCTTCCCCGCCCACATCGACCGCCCCTCTTTCTCCCTGTTGGGGGTGCTGGGCCTGTGGGAGCCCTCCCTGGGCTTTCCCCTGGCGGAGGTGTCCCGCCGCTGCCCGCCCGAGCTGCGCACCCGGCCGGATCTGGCGGGGGTGCGGCTGATCACCAACTCCGACGCCCACTACCTGGAGCAGGTGTGGGAGGCGGAGCACGCCATGGAGCTGCCCCAGCGCACCCCCGGCGCCGTGCTGGACTGGCTGCGGGGGCCCCATCCCCCATCTGCCGGATGAGAAAGCCGCCCCTCCGTTCCGCCGGACGGAGGGGCGGCTTTTTTGTGAAACCTGCGCAGTCCACAGACCGTTCCCGGCCGTCTCTTTGTGCACAGACAAAACTTTCCCTTTACAAAGCAGGATAGATCTGGTATACTTATTTATATCGTTAAAGTTTTAACAATATCACCGCTTTTTCTTCGCATCTTTTCCGCTCCGATCCGCCTGTTCCGCCCCTCGGAGCGGCTTTTTTCTACCCATTGAATTTAGTTAGACTAATTTTTATACTGTATAGTTTGCATTTTGTTCCGCTGGAAAGTCTTTACAAATGAAAATTCAAGGCTATAATAGGAGAAAGCAAAACTAAACCATTTGGTTTTAGAAAGGAAGGACGCATCCATGCCAAACTGCAAGACCGTCGTCCCTTACCGCGGCACTCCGGAGCAGGAGGAGCGCCTGCGGCAGGTGATCGCGGAGCACAAGGGGCAGCCCGGGGCCACCATGCCGGTGCTCCAGGCCGCCCAGGAGATCTTCGGCTATCTGCCGGAGGAGGTACAGATCATGGTGGCCGAGGGGCTGGACATCCCCCTGTCGGAGGTGTACGGCGTGGCCTCGTTCTACGCCCAGTTCTCCATGAATCCCAAGGGGCGTTACCAGATCTCCGTCTGTCTGGGCACCGCCTGCTACGTGAAGGGGGCGGCCTCCATCCTCAACGCTGTGGAGCAGAAGCTGGGCATCGTCCCCGGCGCCATCACCCCTGACGGCAAGTTTTCCCTGGACTCCTGCCGCTGCGTGGGCGCCTGCGGCCTGGCCCCGGTCATGATGATCAACAACGACGTGTACGGCCGCCTCACCCCCGACCAGGTGGGGCCCATTCTGGATATGTATAAGTGAGAAGCGCGGAGGGTAGGCGCATAGGGGAGTAGGGCCGCCATATATGGCGGCCGCAGATCCCGCCGCGCCGCTCTTTATGGAACCCCAAACCGCGGAGGTACATGGAGTACACCTGAAAAACGGGGGAATCTACGTTGAAGGAAATCGCCCTGTACGCTCTGGACATCGCCCAGAACTCCATCACCGCCCGGGCCAGACACCTGGACATCGCGCTGGAGGAGGGGCCGGAGGCCATCACCCTCACCATCGCGGACGACGGCACGGGGATGAGCCCCGAGCTGCTCGCCCGGGTGAGCGACCCGTTCACCACCACCCGCACCACCCGCAAGATGGGCCTGGGCATCCCGCTGCTGCGTCTGGCGGCGGAGCAGACCGGCGGCCGCGTGTCCATTGAGAGCACCCTGGGCGTGGGCACCACCGTCACTGCGGTCTTTTGCCCCGGCCACATCGACTGTCCCCCGGTGGGGGACATGGCCGGTACGGTCACCCTGCTGGTGCAGGGTGCGCCGGAGCTGGAGCTGACTTACACACACCGGCGGGGGGACAGGCTCTCCCGCCTGGATACCGGAGAGCTGCGGGCCGTGCTGGGCCCGGAGGTCTCCCTGGCCGAGCCGGAGGTCGTCCTCTGGCTACGGGACTACTTACAGGAACAGGAAGCGCTGTTAGAAGAATAAGGGGATGAAAGCATGAAAAGTCTGGCGGAACTGCAGGCCATCCGGGACAAGATGCGCCGGCAGATTGATCTGCGGGATTCGGGGGACGACCGGATCCGCGTGGTGGTGGGCATGGCCACCTGCGGCATCGCCGCGGGGGCGCGGCCGGTGCTCAACGCCTTTCTGGAGGAGGTTGCCAAGCGGCAGCTGAACAACGTCACCGTGTCCCAGACGGGCTGCATCGGCGTGTGCCGGCTGGAGCCCATTGTGGAGGTGTATGTGCCCGGGCAGGAGAAGGTCACCTACGTGAAGATGACCCCGGACAAGGTGGCCTCCATCGTCAGTGAGCATTTGGTCAACGGCCGGGTGGTGGAAGAATACACCATCGGCGCGGCGGAATAAGGGAGGGACAGAGACATGAGCTTGATTCGCTCCCACATCCTGGTGTGCACCGGCACCGGCTGCTCCTCCTCGGAGAGCCCCAAGATCATCGCGGAGTTTGAGAAGCAGCTGGCCCTCCAGGGCATGGACAAGGAGGCCCAGGTGGTGCGCACCGGGTGCTTCGGCCTGTGCGCCCTGGGCCCCATCGTCACCGTCTACCCGGAGGGGGCCTGCTATACCCACGTGACGGTGGACGATGTGGAGGAGATTGTCTCCGAGCACATCGTCAAGGGCCGCATTGTCAAGCGGCTGCTCAACAAGAACGAGAGCGTGGAGGGCGGCCCGGCCACCTCCCTGACGGACACCCAGTTCTACAAGCACCAGTACCGCATCGCCCTGCGCAACTGCGGCGTCATCGATCCGGAGAGCATCGACGAGTACATCGCCGTGGACGGCTACGAGGCCCTGGGCAAGATCCTCACCGAGCAGATCCCGCCCCAGCAGGTGATCGACACGGTATTGGCCTCCGGCCTGCGGGGCCGGGGCGGCGCCGGCTTCCCCACCGGCAAGAAGTGGCAGTTCACCGCCGACGCGGTGAGCCCCGACGGGGTGAAATACGTCTGCTGCAACGCCGACGAGGGCGACCCCGGCGCCTTCATGGACCGCTCCGTGCTGGAGGGCGACCCCTTCTCCGTGCTGGAGGCCATGACCATCGCGGGCTATGCGGTGGGGGCCCACCAGGGCTACATCTACGTCCGGGCCGAGTACCCCATCGCCGTGAAGCGGCTGGAGACCGCCATCCAGCAGGCCAAGGAGTACGGCCTGCTGGGGAAGAACATCTTCGAGTCCGGCTTTGACTTCGATCTGGAGCTGCGCCTGGGTGCCGGTGCCTTCGTCTGCGGCGAGGAGACCGCCCTCATGCGCTCCATCGAGGGCCACCGGGGCGAGCCCAAGACCCGGCCCCCCTTCCCGGCGGTGAAGGGCCTGTTTGACCGGCCCACCCTCCTCAACAACGTGGAGACCTACGCCAACATCACCTGGATCTTCAACCACGGCCCCGAGGCGTATGCCGCCATCGGCACCGAGAAGAGCAAGGGCACCAAGGTCTTCGCCCTGGGCGGCAAGATCACCAACACCGGCCTGGTGGAGGTTCCCATGGGCACCACCCTGCGCACGGTGGTGGAGGACATCGGCGGCGGCGTCCCCGGCGGCAAGAAGTTCAAGGCCGCCCAGACCGGCGGCCCCTCCGGCGGCTGCATCCCCGCCTCCCTCATCGACACCCCCATCGACTACGAGTCCCTGTCCGCCATCGGCTCCATGATGGGCTCCGGCGGCCTGATCGTCATGGACGAGGACAACTGCATGGTGGACATCGCCAAGTTCTACTTGGAGTTCATCGTGGACGAGTCCTGCGGCAAGTGCTCCCCCTGCCGCATCGGCACCAAGCGCCTGCTGGATCTGCTGACCAAGATCACCGAGGGCAACGGCGAGCCGGAGGATCTGGACACCATTGAGGAGCTGTGCGAGCACATCAAGCAGTCCGCCCTGTGCGGCCTGGGCCAGACCGCCCCCAACCCGGTGCTCTCCACCCTGCACCACTTCCGGGAGGAGTTCGAGGCCCACGTGTACGAGAAGCGCTGCCCTGCCGGGGTGTGCAAGGCCCTCATCCAGTACATCGTGGATCCCGCCAAGTGCAAGGGCTGCACCCGCTGCGCCCAGGGCTGCCCCACCGGCGCCATCTCCGGCGCGGTGCGCGCCCCCCACATCATCAACCAGTCCAAGTGCATCAAGTGCGGTGCCTGCATGGATCACTGCCGCTTTGACGCCATCTACAAGCAGTAAGGGAGGGAACGGACAATGGATCAGAACATGGTATCTCTGCGCATCAACGACATCCCCGTCACCGTTCCCGCCGGAACCACGGTGCTGGAGGCGGCCCGCTCCGCGGGCTTCAACATCCCGTCGCTGTGCTTTCTCAAGGACATCAACGAGATCGGCGCCTGCCGCATCTGCGTGGTGGAGGTAAAGGGGGCCAAGAGCCTGGTGGCCTCCTGCGTCTACCCGGTCAGCGAGGGCATGGAGGTGTACACCAACACCCCCCGGGTGCGCAAGTCCCGGCAGCTTACCCTGGAGCTCATCCTATCCAACCACCGGATGGACTGCCTGACCTGCTCCCGCAGCGCCCACTGTGAGCTGCTCCAGCTGGCCGGCGAGCTGGGCATCGACGCGGTGCGCTACGCCAACGACAACCTGCCCCCCCAGATTGAGGACTCCGCTCCCCATCTGGTGCGGGACAACTCCAAGTGCGTCCTCTGCCGCCGCTGCACCGCCGTGTGCCGCAAGACCCAGGAGGTGGGGGTCATCGGCCCCAACGACCGGGGCTTCAATACCCACATCGGCTGCGCCTTCGACCGGGATCTGGCGGAGGTGGACTGCGTCTCCTGCGGCCAGTGCATCGTGGCCTGCCCCACCGGCGCCCTCAGCGAGAAGGACGACACCGGCCGGGTGCTGGCCGCCCTGGCCGACCCCGCCAAGCACGTGGTGGTGGGCCCCGCCCCCTCCATCCGGGTCACCCTGGGTGAGTGCTTCGGCATGCCCATCGGCACCAATGTGGAGGGCAGGATGGTCACCGCCCTGCGCCGGCTGGGCTTTGACAAGGTGTTCGACGTGGACACCGCCGCCGACTTCACCATCATGGAGGAGGGTACCGAGTTCCTCAGCCGCCTGAACGGCGGCGGCACCCTGCCCCTGATCACCTCCTGCTCCCCCGGCTGGGTGCGCTACCTGGAGCAGCACGCCCCCGACATGATCCAGAACATCTCCTCCTGCAAGTCCCCCCAGCAGATGTTCGGCTCTCTGGTCAAGACCTACTACGCCGAGCAGATGGGCATCGACCCCCACGACATCGTGGTGGTGTCCGTCATGCCCTGCACCGCCAAGAAGTACGAGGTGCGCCGGGAGGAGCAGCGGCTGCCCAACGGCTGCATGCCGGTGGACGTGTCCCTCACCACCCGGGAGCTGGGCCGCATGATCACCCAGGCCGGCCTGCTCTTCGAGGCCCTGCCCGACGGGGAATTTGACGAGATGCTGGGCATCTCCACCGGCGCGGCCACCATCTTCGGCGCCTCCGGCGGCGTCATGGAGGCGGCCCTGCGCACCGTGGTGGAGCAGGTCACCGGCCAGGGCATGGCCCCCCTGGAGTACCACGAGGTTCGCGGCATGCAGGGGGTCAAGGAGGCCAGTTACGACCTGCCCGGCAAGACCGTCAAGGTGTGCGTGGCCTCCGGCCTGCACAACGTGAAGCTGGTGCTGGACGGCCTGCGGGACGGCTCCCTCCAGTACGACTTCGTGGAGTTCATGGCCTGCCCCGGCGGCTGCATCAACGGCGGCGGCCAGCCCATCCAGCACGCCAACGTGCGCAACTTCACCGACATCAAGTCCCTCCGTGCCGCCGCCCTGTACAGGCAGGACGAGGGCATGACCTACCGCCGCAGCCACGAGAACCCCGTGGTGCAGAAGGTCTACGCCGACTTCCTGGGCGAGCCCGGTGGCCACAAGGCCCACGCCCTCCTCCACTGCTCCTACATCAAGCAGAAACGCTACCGCGTATAAGACAAAACGCCCGCCCACGGCTTTGGCCGTGGGCGGGCGCTGTTTTACTCCTGGTAGGCAGTTCTCCGCGGGGCTCAGTCCAGCAGCTCCAGCTCTCCCGACTGGATCGCCGCCAGATTCCGCGCGATGCGCTCCGGCGGCCAGTCCCACCACCGGAGGGCCAGCAGCCTGGAGATGGTCTCCTTCCCAAAGCGTCTGCGGATGGGCCGGGCCGGAACGCCGCCCACGATGGTGTAGGGCGGCACATCCCGGGTCACCACCGCCCGGGCGGCCACCACGGCCCCGTCGCCGATGGTGACGCCGGCCAGGATCACCGCCTCATAGCCGATCCACACATCGTTTCCCACCGTGATGTCCCCCCTGTTGTCCCACGCCGAGGTGATGTCTGCCACGTCCAGCCCCCACTCCTCAAAGAAGATCGGGAAGGGGTAGGTGGACAGGGAGGAGAGGGTGTGGTTGGCGCTGTTGAACAGGAACTTCGCGCCGCAGGCGATGGAGCAGAACTTTCCGATGGTCAGGCGGTCGCGGTTGACGGGGTAGTGATAGAGCACGTTGTTGTGCTGAAATTCCCGGGGATCACGGACAAAATCGTTGTAAATCGTATACTCGCCCACGGAGATGCCCGGGTCTGTCACCACGTCTCGCAGATAGACGGTCTCCTTGTCCCCGGAACGGGGATAGATGCTTCTCTCTGGTATCGTCATAGGAATGCCTCCTGTCTCTGCCGCCCCAAGCGGCGGCACATGATTTTTTAGGGGACGATACCGGCAGAGGCAATGCAGCGCTTCACCAAGACCACCTCGCTCCGCTGTTGCCTGCCGGTCCATTGTACCACGGCCGGCGGGCTTTTTCCACCGACCCGCTGCCAATTCCCCGCTTGCTTTCCGCGGCGGGTGTATTATAATAGGGACAGAATTCAGAAACAGAAAGGACATATCCCATGAATCAGCAGAGATTGGCCCGGGTGCTCCGCAACATGGAGCGGGACGGGCTGGAACAGATCGTGGTCACCTCCACCGCGTCGGTGTACTACCTGACGGGCTACTGGGTGGAGCCCATGGAGCGGATGCTGGCCCTGTACCTCCGCGCCGACGGCACCTGCACCCTCTTTGCCAACACCCTCTTCGCCCTGGAGCCCCAGGCGGGGCTGGAGCTGGTGCTCCACCAGGACAGCGACGAGCCCACGGCGGCCCTGGCCGCCGCCCTCCGCCCCGGCAGGCTGGGGGTGGACAAGGCCTGGCCCAGCAAGTTCCTCATCGCCCTTCTGAACGCCCGCCCCGACGTGGCGCCGGTGCTGGGCTCCGCCCCGGTGGACGACGCCCGGAAGTACAAGGACGCCGACGAGATCGCCGCCATGCGCCACGCCTCCCGGATCAACGACCAGGTGGTGGAGCAGGTCATCGCCGCCGTGAAAGAGGGCGCGGTGGAGAGCGAGCTGGCCGCCTATGTGGAGAGCCTCTACCGGCAGCACGGCGCCGACCGCTCCAGCGAGGGGCAGCTGGTGTGCTTCGGCCCCAACGGCGCCGACCCCCACCACGGGCCCAACGACACGGTGCTCAAAGATGGGGACAGCGTGGTGCTGGACATCTTCATCCCCATCCGCCGCTACTGGTGCGACATGACCCGCACCGTGTTCTTCCGCTCGGTCAGCGACGAGGGCCGGAGGGTCTATGAGACTGTCAAGGCCGCCAACCTGGCGGCGGAGGCCATGATCCGCCCCGGCGTCCCCATGAGGGACATCGACCGGGCCGCCCGGAAGGTGATTGAGGACGCGGGCTACGGCCCCTGCTTCACCCACCGGCTGGGCCACGGCTGCGGCCTGGACTGCCACGAGCCGCCGGACAACAGCGCCTCCAGCCCCGCC
>NZ_JAHZDL010000074.1:0-12189 GCF_019422385.1 Flavonifractor sp. | reverse complement strand
GCCCCCCAGCCACCGCCCCGTCCGGGCCAGCAGGCGCATGTTGTCCCGTACCCGCTGGGCGATGGTCTCCCGCTCCAGTTGGGCGAACACGCTGGCGATGTACATCATGGCCTTGCCCATGGGGGTGGATGTGTCGAACTTCTCCCGGATACAGAGAAAGCCCACCCCCCAGCCCTCCAGCCGCCGGATCAGATCGGCGAAGTCCCCCACGCTGCGGCTCACCCGGTCCAGGCGGTAGCACACCAGGGCCTCCGGCCGCTCCCGACGGATGTCCTCCAGCATCCGGCGGAACTGGGGCCGCTGGAGATCCTTGCCGGAGAAGCCCTCGTCCTCATAGACGGCGATCTCCTCCGGCCCCACGTCCGGATACTGGGCCGCCAGACAGCGGCGGCACAGCTCCACCTGGTTTTCCACCGACTCCCCCCGGTCGGTGAGCACCGATTTGCGGCTGTAGATGGCAAAGCGCACGGTTTCCACCCCCCGGTTTCCATGTGTACGCGGCGAGGGATGGGAAGTTGCGGGAGTTGTGGGCGCGCCGAGTCGTCGCGCCCCACAGGCCGGGCCGCCGCGCCCTACGCGTGTAGGGGCGCACAGCGTGCGCCCGCCTCACAGGCACAGGCGGAAAAATCCCTCTTGACAGGAGAGGTTTGTTCGGATAAACTAGTTTTACAGAAAGGTTTCTTTGAACAAACCAACCAGGAGGGCGAGCCTATGGAGGAGTACAAGCTGTTCGACGCAGAGTACCGGCTGATGGATCTGGTGTGGAGCCTGGAGCCGGTAAACTCCACCGCCCTGGCCAGGCGGTGCGAGGAGGCCTTCGGCTGGAAGAAGTCCACCGCCTTCAACCTCATCCGCAAGCTGGGCGAGCGGGGGTTCCTGCGCAACGACCACGCCACTGTCACCGCCCTGGTGAAGCGGGAGCAGGTGCGCCAGTACGAGAGCGCGGCGGTGCTGGAGCGGGGCTTCGGTGGCTCCCTGCCCGCCTTTGTGGCGGCCTTTTTGAAGGGCAACAAGCTGTCCCGGGAGGAGGCGGAGGAGCTGCGGCGGATGATCGACGAAAGCGGGGCGCGCCATGACTAATCTGTTCCTCATGTTCCTCCAGATGAGCCTGATGGCCGCCGGGGTGACGGTGATCGCCCTGCCCCTGCGGTGGCTGTTCCGGCGGCTCCGGCTGCCCGCCCTGGCCTGCGTGCTCCTGTGGCTGGTGGTGGCCCTGCGCATGGTGCTGCCGGTGGGGATGGTCACCTCCTCCTTCTCCCTGATGGGGTGGCTCACCCCGGCGGTGGAGGAGCGGGTGGACGCCCTGGCCCAGGCGGAGGCAATCCCGATCCGGCCGGAGGCGGCCGCCCCCACCGTGCCCGCGGAAGCAGCCCCGGCAGAGCAGTCCGCCGCCCCCAGCTTCTCCATCCCCGAGACGGCGACCACCCCGGAAACGCAGACCGAGCCGGAAGGGCTGTCGCTCCCGGACATCCTGGCCCGGGTGTGGCTGGCCGGTGTGATCGCGGTGTGGGGCTATACCCTGTTCTCCTGGCTGAGAACCCGTGCCCTGCTGTCCACCGCCGTGCGGAAGGGCTCCATCCGGGAGGGATGGTGGTGGGAGAGCGACCGGATCCCCACCGCCTTCGTGTTCGGCGTGATCCGCCCCAGGGTGTACGTCCCCGCCGGGCTGGAGGGGGAGAACTTGCGGTGGGTGCGCATACACGAGGAGAGCCACATCGAGCTGGGCCACTCCCGGTGTAAGCTCATCTATTTTCTGATCATGGGCGTCCACTGGTTCAACCCGGTTCTCTGGCTGTCCTGGGTTCTGCTGGTGCGGGATCTGGAGCTGGAATGTGACGAGAGAGTGCTGAAATCCTGCGGCAGCCCCAGGGAGTACTCCGCCGCCCTGCTGGCCCTGGCCTCCCCCCGTCGGGGGCCCCTGCTGCCCCCCGGCTTTGGGGAGACAGGGGTGAAGGATCGGATCAAGCGGGCCCTGAAGTGGAAACCCGCCGCCCGGTGGGCCGCGGTGGTGGTGGCGGTGCTGGGGACGCTGCTGGTGTTTACCCTGGCCGCCGACCCCACCTTCCCGGACGTCGGCCTGGACGGCCAGTACCCCACCCTGCGGGTTCATCTGGAAACGGACGACACGGAGGGGGCGGAGGTGGTCAACATGGGCGCGCCGGAGGACGCCGACTGGCCGGAGACGCTGCCCGAGACGGCGTGCACCGCCGCCACCCCCAGCTCCTGGGTGGATCTCTACCTGGACAACGGGCAGTTCCCCGATGGGTGGTCGCTGACTGAGTACCTGGTGGAGGACGGCACGGCGGTGAACCCCCAGGAGGTGGAGCTGTCCCCCTACGGGGCGGAAAACGGCTTTATCCTGCGGGTAGAGCCACGAGAGGACGCCCCCGGCACGGGCATGGAGACCCGGGTGTACGTGCTCTCCTGCACCTGGCGGGCGGGGCTCCGCACCCACGAGCTGGAGTACGCCTTCCGGCTCACCCTGCCCTCGGTGCCCCCCGGCCCCCTGACGGAGCCGGTGGTGGTGGCGGGTGACCAGCGGGTGGAGTTTGACGGGGACGCCTCCGTGACGGCGGCCATGGGAGAGACCCTCACCATCATCCACCCGGACGAGCCGGGAAGCTATATGCTGTACTGCGGCGATCCGGCCGGGCCAAGCGGCAATACGGCGCAGCTCGGGGCCGGGATGTGGAACAGTTCCGGCTGGGATTCACTGACCCTCGGATACCTTGCGGATGGTATGATGCGGGCCGCCGAGCCCGGTGATCCCCCTGCACAGGAACAGCACTATACCCTGTCCTACACCTGGGAGGACGGAAGCCACGAGAACTATTACTTTACGGTTTATGCCTACCAGCCCAAGCCGGAGTGGGACGCGGAGAACCTGCGCATCCGCTACCCCGGCGACACGGAGTGGACGAACCTGGACGCCCTGATCCCCGTGCCCGCCGAGTGGGCCGGGCAGGATCTGGCGGGCCGGAATGAGGCCACGGATCTGGCGGGCCTGCTGTCCGGCACCGGCGGGATGGTGGACGGTCTCAACGGCTGGTTTGTGTTCACCATCGGCCGGGGGGTGGGCAACGCGGACACCTACGTCTACCGCACCCACGACGGGGGCCGCACCTGGACGGAGACGGGGCGGCCCACCCAGGCGTCGGAATCGGAGACAGTACACTGGTTTCCCTCCTGTGCCTGTTTTGTCACCGACGAGATCGGATTCCTCGGCTTCAGCCACTTCAACGACGCACCCGTGTTCCGCACCACCGACGGCGGGGCCACCTGGGCGCGGATCGCCCGCCCCCTGTCCGACGAGAGCTGGGAGCTGAGCAGGATGTACGCCAGCGGCTCCGGCGTGCTGGCGGTGATGACGGGCTACCGGAGCGGCGAGCCGGAGAGCGCCCTGCTGTTCAGTCGGGATTCCGGCCAGACCTGGGAGATCCTGGAGCTGCCTCAGGCCCAGTACAGCGAGCTGGGCGAGCTGACGGTGAGCCCGGAGCAATGGCTCGACGCCCCTGTGCGCCTGCTGGGGGCCCTGTCCGACGGAAGCGCGGCCCTCTACGGCCTGAACCCGGAGGAGGCCGGCCTGGACGGCCTGCTGGTGGAGTGGAACGGCAGCCTGTCCTATTTCTCCAATTTGACCTACAACACCGGCCCGCAGATCATGCTTTCCGGCCTGTCCCTGGACGACTACGACGGGGACGGGGCGGACGAGCTGGCCGCCGCTACCTGCACCGGCACGGGCACCGGCGTGTCGTCCTGGCGGCTGGATCTCTTTGAATGGCAGGACACCGGCGCACAGTGGCAGCCCGCCGGGGCCAGGCTGGCCGACTCCCTGACGGAGGACGAGCTGGCGGCGCAGATCAACGCCGCCGTGGACAGCACCTACGACCCGGAGAACAGGAACTACCTGCTCCAGACCGCCGGAAGCGGCTTGACCGTGGATCTCTCCTCGGAGGACGCCAGTGCGCCCCTGGGCGGCCCGGTGGTGTGCGGCTCCTGGTTCTAGTACGATCTGGGACAGCAGCCGACGGTCACCGCCCTGCTCTATCCCCAGGACATGCCCATGACGGCGGCTGCCCGCTATACCGCCGCCCTGACCTATGACGGCCGGACCGTCACCGTGGACACCGCCGCCGGCGTCCTTGCGGCGGAGGGGGCCGCCAGCCCGGACACCAGCCCTGAGCTGGATCTGGAGCACCTGCGCATCCGCTACCCCGGCGAGACCGCCTGGGTGGAGCTGGACACCCTGATCCCTGTCCCCCGGTCCTGGCGGGAGGAGGACAGCATGGAGTCCCGCCACGAGGCCGGCAGCATGGCGGGCGTCCTCCAGCCGGGGAATACCCTGGTGGCGTTCAGCTCCCCCACCGAGGGGTGGCTGGTGATGGGCATCGGCCGGGGGGCGGGCAGCGCGGACACCTATGTGTACCGCACCGCCGACGGCGGGCACACCTGGCGGGAGACGGGGAACCCCGGCCAGGCGCTGGGGTTGACCCTGCGCTACCCGGTCCGGCTCTATACAGGGCTGACCCCCGGCTTCGCCCTGGTGGCCTTTGAGCGGTTCAACGGCCAGGGGCCGGTGTTCCGCACCACCGACTGGGGCGCCACCTGGGAACGGCTGGACATTCCCCTGCCCGAGGGGCAGTGGGAGTGTACCGAAATCTGGAGTGAAACCAACCTGATCTTCACCGACCTGGACGGGAATGTCTGCGCCACCTACTCCTATACCCTGGGGGACACCTGGCAGGTGTCCCCCTACATCGACGACCCGGAGGCCATCCCCCTGGCGGACCTGCCCTGGCCGTCCCGTGAGCAGTCGGGGTACTTTCAGCCGGACTACTCCATATGGGCGGACGGGCCGGTCAAAATGCTGGGGTTCTCCGACGACCGCACCGCCGCGGTGTTCTGCTTCGACGAGCTGTTGACGAGCCAGAGCGGCCTGCTGCTGTGCGTGGGCGGCCGCCTGGCCTACTTCCCGGAGTTGATCTGCCAGGTCAACGCTTACGGATCGCCGGCCAACCCGGTGTGGGGGGATTTTGACGGGGACGGGGCGGACGAGCTGGCCGTGATCCCCATATCCGGCACGGGCACCGGGGTTTTCATGCAGGATCTGTACGTATTTGAGTGGGACGGACAGTCCGTCACCCTGGGCGGGGCCATCGACGCCTATGAGGTGTGGGACATGGACCTGAGCCTGCCCGCTAACCGGCGGATCGGGAGCCGGGTCGAATTCTGGATGGATGGGAACACGCTCATGGCGGACATTGGTGTGGAGGACAGCGCCGCGCCTCCTACGACAAGCTATGTGGGCGCGCTCACCGGCCCGGTGGCCTACGACGGCCGGGGCCTGACCCTCGACCCGGCGGCGCTGGCCTACACGGAGGACACCAGCTTCTAGCGGGCCCCAGACGCAAAAACACCGGGACGGATTCCGTCCCGGTGTTTTTACTCCCCCTTGTACTGCTTGAGGGCCTGGGCCAGCTGGTCGGGGCAGGAGGTGGGCTTGAAGCCGCACTTGATGCCGTCCAGGCGGCGGATGGCCTCGTCCACGTTCATGCCCTCCACCAGGCGGGAAATGCCCTGGAGGTTGCCGCTGCATCCGCCCAGCACCTGGAAGGAACGGATCACGCCGTCCTCAACCTCAATCTGCATCTGCTGGGAGCACACGCCCCTGGGGCGGTAATTGATGGTCATGTCGGTTTCGCTCCTTTTCTGGTTTCGGGGGATATCATAACATATCTTTTCCAGGATTGCAATTCCTCTGCACGATGTGGTATAATGTTCCCTAGCGGGTTTCTATGGAATCCCCGGAGGAGGTGAGGCGGATGGCCCCCAGCACCAAGCTGGCTCTGGCGAACGCCCTGAAGGCGCAGCTGCAAAAAAAGTTCCTGGACGACATCACGGTCAAGGAGCTGGTGGAGGCCTGCGAAATCAACCGCCAGACCTTCTATTATCACTTTCAGGACATCTACGACCTGCTGCGCTGGCTCCTGGAGCACGAGACGGCGGAGGCCCTGGGCGGGGCGGAGGACTGGCAGGCGGCCCTGCTGGACGCCTTCCGCTACATCCGGGACAACCATATGGTGATCTATCACATCTACCGCTCCGCCGGCCGGGACAACCTGCTGGACTGCCCCTTTTACAGCCTGGCCCGGGCCATTGCCTCCGCCAGCCTGGAGCGGGAGGCCCGGAAGCTCCGCCTGCCGGAGGCGGACGCCGACTTCCTCACCGACTTCTACATGTACGCCATCGCCGGGGTCATGATCGGCTGGTTCGCCGGCGACATGCGGGAGGAGCCGGAGGAGCTGGTGGGGCGGCTGTCCCGCCTGCTGGAGGGGGAGTTCCGCCGCTCGGCGGAGAAATTTGCCCCAGAGGAGACGGCTGTCTGACCGCACAAAGCACCAGGGCCCCCGGCCCGCCGAACGGCGGGCCGGGGGCTTTTTGCACCCTCCGGCGCATATCCTGTGGGGGAAGGAGGCGGTTCCATGGGGAAAAACAGGCCCCGGCGGGTGGTCGTGGAGCCGGCGGCGCCGGAGGATCCGGCGGCCCGGCTGGAGGTGCTGGAGGCTCTGCTGGCGGGGATCAATTTGCCCTTCGGCCGGAGGGGGGAAACGCCCGTTGCAGGGCACAAAGCTGTTGGTGAGAATGGCGATGAGCCGCTCCCGGGGGGAGTCGATGATGCGGCAGCCCACCACCCCGGCGGCGTTGCAGCCGAAGCCCATGGACATGGTCAGCGCCTGCTTGCCGCAGGCCCGGGCCTTCTGGAAGGCGTGATCCAGGACGAAGGCCACCCGGGGGAGGTAGCCCAGATCCTCCAGCAGGGTGAACAGGGGGAAGAAGATGGCCATGGGGGGCAGCATGACGGACACCACCCAGGCCAGCACCCGGTACACCCCGTCCACCAGGGCGCCGAGGAGCCAGGCGGGGGCGTTGAGCCAGGCTAACAGCTCTCCCAGCCGGTCTCCCGCCCAGAACAGGGCGGCGGAGAGAAGCCGGGAGGGCACATTGGCCCCCGCGATGGTGAGCCACAGCACCCCGGCCAGCAGCAGGAGCATCAGCGGCACGGCGGCAATGCGGCTGGTGAGCAGCCGCTCCGCCCGCCCCCGCAGCGCCCCCGCCGGGGCCGTCACCACGCCGACGGCCGCCTCCTCGGCGGCGGACACCAGGGCGGCGGCGCACAGCTCCCCCAGCCCCTCCGGCTCCACCCCCGCCCGGCGCAGCCCGTCCCGGGCCTGTTCCACGGCCCGGGACAGGGGCTCGTCCATGGGCTCCGGCAAAGCTGCGTCCCCCTCCAGCAGGCGCAGGGCCGCCTGCCTGGCGGGGAGCCGTCCCCCCAGCCGCCCCTCCAGCAGGGGCCGCAGGGAGGAGACGGCAAACTCCACCGCCGGCGGATAGCGTACCTCCATGGCCCGGGGCGGCTCCGGGGCGGAGACGGTCTCCTCCACCGCGTCCAGCAGCTCAGACAGGCCCTCCCCCCGCCCTGCCGAGGCACCCACCACGGGCACCCCAAGCCGGGCAGACAGGGCCTCCAGATCCACCCGGATGCCCCGGCGCTCCGCCTCGTCCAGCAGGTTGACGCACACCACCGTCCGGGGCATCAGCCCGATCACCTGGAGGGCCAGAATCAGCCCCCGCTCCAGACAGGTGGCGTCGCACACCACCACGGCCCCGTCCGCCCCGCCGGAGCGGAGGAAGTCCCGGGCCACCTCCTCCTCCGCCGAGCGGGCCAGCAGGGAGTAAGTACCGGGGAGATCCACCAGCACGTAGCCCCTACCGCTGTGCTCGCACCGGCCCTGGGCGGTGGTCACCGTCTTGCCCGGCCAGTTGCCCGTATGCTGCCGCAGGCCGGTGAGGGCGTTGAACACGGTGGACTTGCCCACGTTGGGGTTGCCCGCCAGGGCGATGAGCCGGTCGTCCGGCCGCTCCCGGCGGACGGCCCGGCCGGTGTCCGCCGCCCCGGCGCCGGTGGCGGCTCTGGTCAGTCCCATGCCGGCCCCTCCCCCAAACGGACGCCTCCGGCGTCCTTGCGCCGCAGGGCGATCACCGCCCCCCGGATCAGGTAGGCCGCCGGATCCCCGGCGGGGCTCACCGCCGCGCAGGTCACCCGGGTGCCCGGCACCAGGCCCAGCTCCAGCAGGCGGCGGCGCATGGCGGGCTCGGCCTCAATGTGGCTGACAAGGGCGCTCTCCCCCACACGGAGGGTATTCAATGAGGGATTCATAGGTCTCCGCTCTCCTTACATACATTAGGTTGCGGGGACGGAGCCCCGCAACCTATCCTATTGCCCGCCCGCGCCGTTGGTGCGGCGGAAAGGAGGCCTTCCATGCGTCCATACCGCCGGCGCCGCCCGGGCGGCTCCATCCGCCCCCACCTGTCCATTCTGCTTCTGCTGCTGGGCGTCCTGATCCCGCTGCTGCTCCGGGAGCCGGCCCCACCGGCCCCCGCGCCCCTGCCTCAGGGGGAGGTGCTGGAGTCCGTCCGCGCCGCCCTGCCCGAGGAGCTGGAGCCCCTGCGGCGGGCTTTTGTGGAGTCCGGCGCCGCCCTGGCGGGGCGGGTGGGCTACTTCTGGGGCGGCAAGTCCGACGCGGTGGGGTGGGACGCCCGCTGGGGCGTGCCTGCGGTGGTCACCGCCCCCGGCAGCGACACCACCGGGGAGAGCATCCCCTTCGGCCTGGACTGCTCCGGCTTTGTGTCCTGGTGCGCGGTCAACGCCGCCGGGGACGCCGCCGCCGGGGCGGTGATCGGCAGCGGCGTGCGGGATCAGTGGGCCCGGTGCACCCCCGTGGCGTGGGACGAGGCCCAGCCGGGGGATCTGCTGGTTTTCCCAGATCTCTCCCATGTAGGCATCGCGGCGGGCAGGGGTACAGACGGGAAGCTGATGGTCCTACACTGCTCCCGCAGCCTGGGCGGCGTGGTGTGCTCCCCCGACGCCCGGGCTGTGGGCTTTGCCGGCGCGGGCCGCCCGGCGTTCTTTACAAATACAAGGGCCTCAAGCAAAAGGGCGCGCAGCGGAAAACCGCTGCGCGCCAACAGTTTGCTGAATGGAATCGACAGTCATGCTCCCAGATGCCTCTGAGGCCGCTATAGGTTTTCTCCCATTGCGGTTTCGGCCTGGGACAGCATCGTTTCAGCCAGGATGCCGTAACCCTGGGTCGGATCATTGACCAGTACGTGGGTAACCGCGCCCACCAGCTTGCCGTTCTGGAGGATGGGGCTGCCGCTCATGCCCTGGACAATGCCGCCGGTGGCCTCCAGCAGGCGGGGATCGGTGACCTTGAGCATCAGGTTCCGGGTGTCGCTGTCATTGGCGGGATAGAGGTGGACAATCTCCACCGTGTACTCCTCCACCCGATCCCCCGCAATGTTGGAGAGGATGGTGGCCTCGCCCGTCCGCACCTCGCCGCGGGAGGCCACCGGCACGGGTTCCAGCCCCTGGAGCAGGCTCTCGTCCGTCAGAGTGCCGAAGACACCGCCGGCTGTGTTGGCGGAGAGCTGCCCCAGCTCCCGCTGGGCCTGGAAGGCGCCGTGGAGCTCACCAGGGGCGCCCTTTTCCCCCTTCTGGACGTCGGTGACCTCCGAGTAGAGCAGAGCGCCGGACTGGAGGGGCATGAGCTTGGCGGTGTCCACGTCGCTGATGCCGTGGCCCAGGGCGCCGAAGCAGCCGGTCTCCGGATCACAGAAGGTCAGGGTGCCAATGCCCGCCATGGAGTCCCGGATCCACGCCCCCAGCTTGTACTGGCCATCGCTGCCGCACTGGACGGCCTGGGCGGTGAGCTGGACAGTCTTATCGTCCCGTACGGCCCGGATGCTCATGGGTGCGCCGCCCACGGCCTGGAGGACGCTCTGCACCTCCTCGATGCTGTCCACCTCCTCCTTGTTGATGTGGGTGATGATGTCGCCCTCCCGCAGGCCGCAGTCCCGGGCGGGGGCACTGCTGCCGGTCTCGCCGGCCACCTCGGAAAAGCCAACCACCATCACGCCGTCGGAAAAGAGCTTGATGCCCACCGCCCGGCCCAGGGGCAGGACGGTGCGGGCCTCCGCGGCCCTGGCGGTTACAGCCGGCACCAATGACGCCGCCACCAGTGCCGCCGCCAGAACCGCCCCCAGCCACGGCCGCAATTTGGATTCCTCCTTCAAAGAACCACCCCTTTTGATGCAGAAATCGCGGCGCAGATCGTGCGCCGAGCTTAATATGGTCGGAAATCCGGCCGCCTTCTCTGGGAATGAAACGCTCTTTTGGCTTGGCCGGGATTCCCAGATGCCGCGCCGGCCGCCTTCCCGGTTTTATGCCGGAAGTATCTTCCATACTTCCTTTGATTTGTTATCTGCGTATTGGAAAACATTTGGATCCTGGTATGGGCGTCCATGCCGGTGCATATACTCCAACAGATTGAAACAGGGGGGATTTGCCATGTCCCGTATTTCCAAGGCGGCGCTGCTGGCATTTGCGGTCGCCACGCTGGCGGGCTCCTGCCTGCACTTTGTCTATGCGCTGTTTCCCAACGGGCTCACCGCAGTGCTGGCCCCGGTGAACGAGAGCATCTGGGAGCACCTGAAAATCCTGGTCTGGCCCTGCGTGCTGTGGGCCGTCCCGCTGCTGCGGCGGGAGCCGGACGGTCTGGGGGCCAGGGCGTTTTCCCTGCTGCTCGCCGCCGGGCTCATGCTGGCGGCGGGCTGGCTGTATCACGGCGCGCTGGACGGCCGCGCCCTGCTTTTTGACGTGGTGCTCTACGTGCTGTGCATGGGTGTGTGTTTCCTGCTGCCGGCCTTTCTCCGGGGGAGCTTCTGGCAGGAAAAGGCGCGGCTCTGGTGTGGCCTGGTGCTCGCGCTGATGGTGCTGATGGTGATGTTCACCTGGCTCCCGCCGGATGCCGCCCTGTTCCATGAGCTGCCGAAAACGGATTGAATTACGGCCCATCTGGTCAATTATGACCTTTTTTCGTATGAAATATGTTTTTTCTGTAAACATTAGCGCTCTCCTCTTGACAGTGCTAATCCAGGGTGCTATAACATAGTTGTTCCAAGAGAGAGGAACTCAAAGGGCTCCTCCCGCAGGGCACAAGATAAGTGATAAGAATGGAGGAATGACTTATGTTGCCCAGCATCTTTGGTGAGAATTTGTTTGATGACTTTTTCACGGACGGTTTTATGCCGATTCCGGTGTGGAATGGACGCAGCCCCCTGTACGGCAAGCACGCCAAGAACCTGATGAAGACCGACGTGCGGGAGACCGACACCGGCTATGAGGTGGACATCGATCTGCCCGGCTTCAAGAAGGACGAGATCAGCGTGGAGCTGAAGGACGGCTACCTGACCGTCAGCGCCGCCAAGGGCCTGGATAAGGACGAGAAGGACAAACAGGGCAAGTATATCCGGCAGGAGCGCTACGCCGGCGCCTGTTCCCGCAGCTTCTATGTAGGCGAGGCCGTGCAGCCCGGCGAGGTTCACGCCAAGTACGAGGACGGCATCCTGCGGATTGACGTCCCCAAGAAGGAGACGCAGGCTGTGGAGTCCCCCAGCAGGATTGCCATCGGCTGAGCACGGAGTCAAAACCTCCGGCTAAGCCGGAGGCTTGAGTAGGCCCTATAAGGGCCTGATACGGACGAAGCCCCTTAAGGGGCCCCGAAAGGTTTGCCGACTGCATTTCTTTCTCGGGCTACCCCTTAAGGGGTTCCTTTTATGCCTTCTTGCTCTCGCGACCCGTAAACGGGTCAACAAATTCTTTTAGGCCTATCTGGTCTGCTATTTGATCCGATGCCAGTTGGTTTCGGATATACTCTGCTTTGCTTTTTATTCCGTCCCACTGTATCCACATAATATCCTCTGGCCCAAAAGTGCCGATTTCCATACTTATACTTCAAATTTGCATGCCGATCAAATATCATCAGACTACTTTTCCCTTTCAAATACCCCATAATCTGTGATACGCTGTACTTGGGTGGGATACTTATCAACATATGTATATGGTCTGGGCACGCTCTGGCTTCTATAATCTCTATACCCTTTTGCTGACACAGTTTTCTTAATATTACTCCTATATCTTGTTTTATCTGACTATATATCTCCATCCTTCGATATTTGGGTGCAAATACGATGTGATATTGACACCTCCAGCTTGTATGCTCTAAACTACTTATGTCTTTGTCTTTCACGATGAAGACCTCCCTGTTATCGTAGTTGTGTGGTCGGCAA
>NZ_JAHZDL010000073.1:0-12374 GCF_019422385.1 Flavonifractor sp. | reverse complement strand
TTCTGGGGGGTGAGGGACTGCTGGCCGTCGCACTTGGCGTGGGCGGGGTCGTTGTGCACCTCGATGATCAGGCCGTCGGCACCGGCGGCCACGGCGGCCAGGGCCAGGGGCTCCACCATCCAGTACATGCCGGCGGCGTGGGAGGGGTCGACGATGACGGGCAGGTGGCTCATCTGCTTGACGGCGGGGATGGCGGACACGTCCAGGGTGTTGCGGGTATAGGTCTCAAAGGTGCGCACCCCCCGCTCGCAGAGGATCACGTTCTCGTTGCCGGCGGCCATGATGTACTCGGCGGACATGATCCACTCCTCGTAGGTGTTGGACAGGCCCCGCTTGAGGAGGATGGGCTTGCTCATCTTGCCCACCTCCTTGAGCAGCTCGAAGTTCTGCATGTTGCGGGCGCCCACCTGCACCACGTCCACCTCTTCCTCGAAGAGCTCGGCCATGCGGGGGTCCATGATCTCGGTGACGATGGGCAGGCCGGTCTTCTTCTTGGCCTCCAGCAGCAGCTCCAGCCCGGCGGTGCCCATGCCCTGGAAGGAGTAGGGGGAGGTGCGGGGCTTGAACGCGCCGCCCCGGAGCAGGGCCGCGCCGGAGCGCTTCACGTCCTCGGCCACCTCGCAGATCTGCGCCTCGCTCTCCACGGAGCAGGGGCCGGCGATGACGGAGAAGCTGCCGCCGCCGATTTTGGCGCTGCCCACGGTGACCACCGTGTCCTCGGGGTGGAACTTGCGGTTGGCCTTCTTGTAGGGCTCCTGCACCCGCATGACCCGCTCCACGTGGGGGTTGATGGAGATCTTGTCCATGTCCACGGCGGTGGTGTCGCCCACCAGGCCCAGGATGGTGCACCCCACGCCGTTGGTGATGCCCACGTCCAGGTTCATTTTTTTCAGCTTCGCCACCAGCGCGTCAATGTCCTGCTTCGCCGTGCCGGGCTTCATGACAACTACCATAGTTCAACATCCTTTCTGTTTCTCCCGGAAGCCCGCAAAAAAGGGGCACCCATTGATGAAATCAATGAGTGCCCCGGCAGCTTCCAGGTACGATGAGGCCCCAAGAACGGCCCCGCCCATTCATTTCATCCCTCGTTTTTTCCCATGCCGAAAAAGCCGGTGCCCATAAATCGAGCCCAGCCAAAGGAAAAGACGAAGGATGCAGTTGTGAGGGTTCGGTAATCCATGATTTTCTCCCCACAATAACAGGTTAGGGTCATTATACCCCCGCAGTTTGGGAATTGCAACCGGAAATTTTCACAAATGGTCACCCCTTCCGCCGGGGATAGGGCGCTGTTTCGTCCGTCAGGCCCAGCAGATCGTCCACGCTGGTATGGTGGAACTCCGCCAGCTTGCGCAGGATCTCCGTGGGGATGTCCACATCGCCCCGCTCATAATTGCTGTAAATCCGCTGGCTGCAATTGAGCACCTCAGCCATCTGCTTCTGTGTCAGATCCCTGTCCTCACGGAGATCTCGGATGCGGCCGTATTTCATGCTTCCCACTTCATGGAAAGCATACGGGAGTCAATTGCTTTCCCTTGAATTTTAGCGAATTTTTCGCTAAATGCAGCCATCCGCAAGGTGCGGTGCCGTAGGCAGCAAAAGAGAGGACGGGGGTTTGCCCGTCCTCTCAGGCTGTCGAAAAAACCTCCGGGAGGAAAAGCCTCGCAGAGTTCCTGCGGCCGCAGCCACAGGAATCAAATCAAAATTCGTCATTTTCGGGGACATGCGCCTCGAAAATGACACTTCTCATGGCGGAAGGGGTGACTTTTTCGTAAGAAAACGAACCTCTTCCGCCATGTGGCCTTTCTCGAAAAAGCGGCAAAGCCGCTTTTTCGACACAAAGAGAGGACGGGCTTTTCAAAAGCCCGTCCTCTTTTTGACCTTGGTTTCAGCCCTCCAGGCCGGCGGTGAAGCGCACCAGCATGGTGGCCAGCTCGGCACGGGTGGCGGAGCCCTGGGGATTCAGGGTGCCCGCGTTGGTGCCGGTGAGCACCCCGGTGTTCACGGCCCAGGTGACGGCCTCAGAGGCCCAGCTGGACACGCTGGCAAAATCGGGATACTCCTGCGCGGCCATGCCGCCCTGGGTGGTGTCATAGCCCTGGGCGTTGGCGTAATTGTAGAGCATGGTGACGGCCTGCTCCCGGGTGAGGGTGCCGTCGGGGGAGAAGGTGGAGTCGCTGGTGCCGTTTGCCACGCCGTTGAGGCGGGCCCAGTACACCGCGTCGCCGTACCAGGAGTCGGCCACCACGTCGGCGAAGGGGTAGCCCAGGTTCTCGTCGGACAGGTCGGGCTGGCCGGCCATGCGGTACAGGGTGGTGACCAGCATGGAGCGGGTGGTGGTGACGCCGGGGCCGAAGGCGGTGGAGGTGACGCCGTTCATCAGGCCCTGCTCGGTGACGGCGGCCACGGCGTCGGCGTACCAGGCGCCGGCGGCCACGTCGGAGTAGCCGGTGGCGGGCTCCTCCGCGGCCTGGCCGTTCAGCACGGCGGCCCAGGCGGCGTTGGAGATGAAGTTGAACTCATCCCGCTGGTGAACCTTGTTGGTCAGGGTGTTGGCGAAGAGCACCACGTCCAGCTGGGCGCCGTCGGCGCCCGCGCCCTGGTAGGAGATGGCCTGGATAGAGTCGTCCAGGAAGTCCTGGTAGTGGTCGCCGGTGCTGGGCAGGAAGCCCTCCAGCAGGCCCTTGGAGCTGTCCAGCTGCACCAGCACCTGGGCGCCCTCGGGAATGGCGGCGAAGTAGCCCGCGCCGTAGCCGTAGAGCACGTCGTCCCCCTCGGCCACATAGCTGGCGGTGATCAGGCTGTCGGTGGGGTAGGTCACATAGGACAGGGCGTCCATGGCGGAGTCGCCGGCGGTCTCATAGACCAGTTCGCCGTCGGCAAAGAGCTCCACGGCGGAGCGCATGGCGTTGGAGCCGTAGCCGATATAGGGGGTGCCGGCCTGCACGGCGGCCAGGGCCTGGTCGTCCAGGGCGGCGGCGCCGATGATCAGATCGGCCTGGGCGGCGTTGTCGGTGACGGTGAAGCCCAGCAGCTCCATGGCCTGGCGGTCGTAGTTGTACTGGTAGGAGCCGCTGACCAGGCTGGTCTTGACAAAGCCGGAGTCGTTGTCGGCGGGCTTGCCGGAGATGTAGATCACGGGGGCCTTGGACAGGGGCTGGGCGCTCAGGCCGGACAGGGCGGCGGACACGCCCACGCCGGTGAGCAGGTAGTCGTCACAGACGCTCTGCCAGTCGGCATAGGACACCAGGAAGCTGCCCTCGTACTCGCCGGCGGTGATGAGGGAGACGGCCTTGCCCGCCCGGAGCAGGTCGTTGACGGCGGCGGTGGAGGCCTCGGAGGCGTTCATCAGCACCACGTTCTCCCCCTCCACGCCGGAGAAGGCGGAGGTCAGGGTCTCCACATAGGCCTGGGCGTCGGCGTAGTCCATGCCGTCGCCGCAGGCGGCGTCGATGGTCTCATAGGCGGCGGGCTCGGCGCACACCACCATATCGAAGCCCCGGGTGTAGTTGAAGGCGGTGATGCCCTCGGAGTAGAGCACCGGCCACTCGGTGATCACGGTGCCGTCGTAGAGCACGCCGTTGGCCACGCTGCGCTTGGCCTGGTACATGGACACGATCATGGTGCCGGCGGGGTACTCCACGCCGTTGTAGGTGAAGCTGTCCTCGGTGACGTTCACCGTGACGCCGTTGCGGGTCAGGTAGACCATCATCTCCGCGGCGGCCTGGAGGTTGGACTGGTTGGCCCCGTCCATGGGGATGATGTAGCACTCGGGATAGAAGTTGCCGTTCTGGCCCTCGCCGTCGTACTCGGGGCGGAACAGGTCGGCCTCGGCGCCCTCCACGTCGTACTGGTCGGTGAGCCACTGGCCCACCAGCTCATAGGCGTCGGAGTTGGCGTTGGTGACGCCCCGCTCGAAGATCCTGGTCTGGTTCAGCAGATAGCTCTCCTTGTTCTGGGCGATGTAGTTGGACTGGCCCAGCTGGCCGTAGGCCAGGCCCTGCACCATGTACTCGTCATAGGCGGGCACCTCCACGGTGTAGGACACGGTGCCGTGGAGCATGGCGTACTGGGGGGTGTAGCTGGTGGACATGTCGTCCCAGGGATCCAGCCACTGGGTCTGGTAGGAGCCGTCGGCGGCGGTCTCGCCGGTGTAGGTCAGGTAGTCCCGCTGGGGGATCACGTAGCTGTTGTGGCCGTCGTTGTTGGCAACGGCGGCAATGCCCAGGGCCTCGCCGCCGGCCATCAGGTGCTCGGCCAGCAGATCGTACTCGAAGTTGGGCTCGTGGGGCGGGTCGCAGGGCTCGCACTGGAACTGCTGCACCCGGCCGTGGAACTCGGCGAAGCTGACCGGGTTCCACTCCGCGATCAGCCGGGTCATGTTCTGGGTCTCGGCCTGGGTCTGGAAGGAGTTGTCCCGGTTCAGATCAAAGCCGCCGGAGGAGGTGCGGGTCACATAGGTGCGGCCCTCCACGTTCTCCTCGGGGACGATGATGAAGAACACGTCGTCCAGCAGCTCGTCCACATCCACGGTCTCGGTCTCGATGGTGTAGTACTGCTCCAGATCCACCACGGTGGAGACGCTGGCAGTGGTGCCGTCGGCGTTCTCCCCCTTCAGGTAGCCCAGGTAGGTGGCGGTGTCGGCCACCAGGTCGGGCACG
Source organism: Flavonifractor sp. (assembly GCF_019422385.1). Classification (NCBI taxonomy): domain Bacteria; kingdom Bacillati; phylum Bacillota; class Clostridia; order Eubacteriales; family Oscillospiraceae; genus Flavonifractor; species Flavonifractor sp. The sequence continues at coordinate 7,716 of NZ_JAHZDL010000073.1, read as the reverse complement.
GCCACGGAGCCCTCCTGGCCCTCGGGGCCCATCTGGGCGGCCAGCTCGGCCTCGCCCTCGGCGGTGAAGCCGGTGAGCTTGTCGTAGTCGATGGTGCCGCTCTCAGACGCGGCGGCCTCCACCAGCATCCAGGCGAAGGCCAGCACGCCGTCGCTGGCGGCCACCTCGTTGGCGTGGACGTTGGAGTACATCACGGGCACCTGGTAGTCGCCCAGGGTGCCGTTCTCAATCTTGGCAATCAGGGCGGTGGGATCGCTCTCGGCCTCGGCCTTGATCTCCTGCCACTTGTCCACCGCGGCCTCGCTCTTGGCGATGATCAGGTAGGGCATGTCCAGGCTCTCCATGCCGTTGTCGCCCTGGCTGGAGCCCATGGAGAACTGCTCCACATACAGCCCGGTGTTCTCCGCGGCGAAGTCCACGATGGCGCCGATGTTCTCATAGAGCTCCTCCATGGTGTGGAAGCTGTCGTAGGGGGCCACCTTCACGCCCTCCACGGCGCCCAGGGTCTGGCCGTCCAGGGTGGCGGTCAGGTCGTACCAGCCGCACACGTCCAGATAGGCGCCGCCGTTGGAGTGGGGGGCGCTGGCGTCGGGGGTGCTCTCCCCGGTGGAGCGGTTGGTGGTGTAGAAGTAGATCCCGCTGTCAAAGGTGACGGTGAGATAGACCTGGCCGTTCTCGGTCACCGCGCCGGTGGTGACGTTGGAGAACAGGGGGGTCTCCCCGTCGGTGCACAGCCAGGTATCCAGCGCGCCGCCGGCGGAGTGGTTGGGATAGAGCTCAGGATCCACATAGGGCTGGCTCTCGTCGTAGTCCAGAGACCAGACCACGCTTTCGGCGGCGGCCTGGGCCTCCGCCTCGGTCATGTCCACGGGGATTTTGGCCTCAAAGCTGCGGCCGGCGGTGAGGGAGATGGCGTCTGCGCCGCCGTCACCGGAGGTGTTGGTAAAGCTGGCTGCGGGCTCTGCGGCGGTGCCCTCCGCGGCGGAGGCGGGGATCACGCACAGGCTCACCAGCAGCGCCAGCGCCGTCACCAGGGACAGCAGCCGGCCAAGGGACGTGTGTTTCTTCATGCTCTTCACCTTTCTTCTTTCCACGCAAGTGAATAATATTCGTATATGAGCGAATATTTATGTATGAAAGAATAGCACTCCGCGCCCCGGTTGTCAAGAAAAAAATTGCCAAATCCGGGCAGGCATTCCTGTCCGGATTCGGCAATTTATATTCATGTTCTGTCTGCTGCGGCGGTCAGGGGACGGGCACCTCGAACTCCAGCTGGCCCATATAGCCGGGGGCCAGCTCATATTTCTCAAAGAGCACCACCGGGTTGCCCGCCTCGTTGATATAGAAGGCCTGATCCTCGTCGATGGAGGTGAAGCCGGCCTCGTCGTGGAAGAAGGTGGCGTCGGGGTCGGCGGCCTCCCGGGCGGCGATGCCCTCCCTCACCGCGGCGTTGGCCAGCTCCACATAGTCGGGCCCCAGCATATCCCGCAGGGTCAGCTCCCGCCCGGCCTCCAGGTCGATGTTATAGGTATACACCTCGGTGTAGGCGCTGGCCCGGGTCTCGGTCTCGGTGAGGATGAAGGACAGATACTGGTCGTTCTGGCACTTGATCTCGTAGTCCACGTCGATGATCACGGGGATGAACTCCGCCGCGTCGCCCCCCGTCTCCACGTAGGCGTCCCGGACAGACCGGGCCCGGTTCTCCGCCTCCTGGAGCACCTGCTCGATGCGGGTGCGGATCTCGGTGTTGATGCGCTGCTCCAGATCGGTGGACTCGGGCAGCTCCAGGGCGGGCATGCGCACGTCGATGAGCTGCTCCCGCTCGTCGATGGTGTACTCGCTGACGGTGAACACCCGGGCCAGGCCCCCCAGCACCGGCACATCGGACACCGCCCGGGCAAAGGTGGGGTTGGCGTTGACCAGCAGCACAAAGCAGGCGCAGGCGGCCAGGCCCCCGGTGAGGCCCCGCCGCAGGCCGCAACTGGCCCGCCGCCGCCGCGAGCCCGTCCGGATGGCCGAGGCCACGGCAAAGGACAGCTCCTCCGGCACCGGGGTCTGCGCGTAGCGGGCCCTTGCCCGCTCCCATACGTTGTCCATGTCAGCACTCCTCCCCCGTCAGCTCCCGCAGCTTCCGCAGGCTCTTGTACAGCCGGGACTTGACGGTGTTCAGATTGGTGGCGGTGACCCGGGCGATCTCCTCCAGCTTCATGTCCTCAAAGAACCGCAGGCGGATGATGGCCTGCTCCCGGGGCTCCAGCCGCTCGATGGCGTCGTAGAGATCCAGCCGCTCCGCCGGATCGCCCCGGGGGTCGGCCGCCTCGGGCGCGGCATCCTCCAGGGGCACCAGCCGCCGGGTGCGGCGGTAGTGGTTCATGCTCTCGTTGAGCAGGATGCGGTAGAACCAGGTCTTGATGTACTCCGGCCGGCGCACCGTGTCCGCCTTGGCCAGGGCCTTGACGATGCTCTCCTGCACCACGTCCAGGGCGGCGTCCCGGTTTTTGACATAGCTGAACGCCAGGCGGTAAAAGTCCTCCTGGTGGGCCACGAGATAGTCGGTCAGCTGCTGGTAGACGGTCTGCTCCAAGGCCGGGGCGCTCCTTCCTGGTTCTGTATCTGAGACGCGGCAGCCGGGGAAAAAGTTGCCGGGCGGGTCAAAAAAAGTGCCGGCGCTGGCCGGCACTTTGGGGGGATAATCTGGATTACGCCGACAGGCCGTCGATGGCGGCCCGGGCCGCGTCGGCGTCGGCACACACCGCCAGCAGCACGGAGCTGCCCCGCTGCTCGAGGATGGCGCTGTCCAGCTTGGTCACCTCGTCGGGCTGATAGCTCTCCAGGGCGGCCTTCTGGTCGGCCACCCGCTTCTCCAGCCCCTCCAGGGCGGCGGTGGCGGAGGTCTCATTGGCCATGACCAGCACGGCGATCTCCTCCGCGCCGGCGGACAGGGAGGTATACACCGCGCAGTCGGTGATGTCGGCGGCGTCCACGCCGTACAGGGCGGCGGCCACGTCCGCGTCCACCGCCTCCAGGGTCTCGGTAAAGGCGCCGGAGTCCATCAGGGCCTGGGCGGCGGCGGCGGGGTCGAAGGCCCCGGCCGCCTGGCTGTCACCACTGTCACCGCCGCAGGCGGTGAGGGTCAGGCACAGGGTCAGCGCGGCGGGAATCAGCCGCATCAGCATGGTTTTCATCTCTTTTTACGCTCCTTCCGCGGCGGTCTGTCCCGCCTCATATTCCTCCGGGGACACCGTGTGGTTCATCAGGTAGGCCAGCCACTTCTGGTACCAGGCCTTGGTGAAGTGCACCCCGTCCGCCGTGGCGTCGGCGGGGAGGATGCCGTTCTCATCGCTGAGGGCGGAGGCCACGTCCAGCAGGGCCACCTGGTGCTCTGTCGCCAGCTGGGGATAGATGGCGTTGTAGGCGGCCACCCGGTCATTGTTCACATAGGAGGGCTGCTTGTACTCGGCGCACTTCTGAGGGTTCACCGGCACCAGGTTTTCCAGGTAGATGATGGCGTTGGGCTGGAGGGCCTTGACCGTATCCAGGAACTCCGAGAAGGCCTGGTGATAGGCGTTGTCGTTGTAGTACCCCAGCTCGTTGACCCCCAGGGAAATGTAAATCTTGGCGTACTGGGGGCCCTTCTCCAGGGCCTCCACCACCGAGTAGGAGTTCCCGTTGAGCTCCACAATCTTCCGCTCGTCCACCTCAAAGATGGTCAGGCCCTTGTAGCAGTAGAAGTCCGCCCCCTGGATGCCGCTGTACAGCCGCAGGCCGTCGGTACGGGAGTCGCCGATGAACAGCGCGTCCTCAAAGTATTCCATCTCCACCTCCTCACTCTCCGGCACCGGCTGGGTGAAGTCCAGGGCGGGCACCGGGGTTGGGGTGGGCTCCGGCGTGGGCGTAGGGGTGGGGGTTGCCTCCGGCGTGGGGCTGGCGGAAGGGAGCGTGCGTGGCACCTCCGGGCTCTGGGCCGCGGCGGACTGGGCCGGGCCGCTGCCCAGGGAGGGGATGATAATCAGGGCCAGGCACACCGCCGCCGCCGCGGCCAGCAGGGGGATGGGATTGCGGCGGCGGGGCCGCTTCTGGGCCCGCTTGGGTCGGTAATTCGTGGGCAAGTCGCACACCTCGTGTCTTATGTAATTTGTGTGGAAGCGTTTGTGCGGGAGCCGCCCCCCAAAATCAGCGCCCGGAGGGCGGGGAAGCCGTCCGCCTCCCAGGTGGGGACGACGGCCGGATCGCCGGGCAGGCGGCGGGGGTTGAACCAGGCCGTGTCCAGCCCGGCATTTTTCCCGCCCTGGATGTCGGTGAGCAGGTTGTCCCCCACCATGAGCACCCGGGCGCGGTCGGGCTCCCCCAGGGCGCGGAGCACCGGGGCGAAGAAGGCGGGGTCGGGCTTGCTGGCCCCCACCTCCTCCGAGATGAACAGCCAGGGCACCACGTCCCGCAGGGGGGACGCCTCAAACCGGGCCCGCTGGGCCATGGCCACCCCGTTGGTGACGATGGCCAGGGTGCAGCAGGGGGCCAGCGCCCGGCACAGCTCCTCCGCCCCGGGCAGCAGGAAGGCCCCCTCCCCCAGGTGGGTCAGGTAGGCGTGGTTGACGGCGGCGGGGTCGCCGGAGCGGCCCAGGGCGCGGAGCAGCCGGGCAAACCGCTCCACCACCAGCCACTCCCGGGACACCTCCCCCCGGTCGAACTGGGCCCAGAGCGCCCGGTTGACGGCCAGGTAGGTCTCCTCCGTCTCCGGCGTGGCGGGCAGGCCGTACTCCGCCAGGGTGGCGCGGAGGGCCTCCGCCTCCGCCCGGTCGAAGTCGAACAGGGTGTTGTCCGCGTCAAAGAGCACATAGTCGTAGCGTGGCATGGCAGCCTCCTTTCACCGCCGGGGTTCCCGGCGGCGGTAGCTGGCAAACAGCCGCACGGAGGAGGCCACCAGCAGCACCCCTACCGCCAGCGCCCCGGCCAGCCCCAGGGTGTGCATCAGCGTCTCCAGAAAGAGCTCCGTCTCCCCGTTGACGGCGTGCTCCATGGTGTAGTAGATGCCGCCGCCGGGCACCAGGGGAAACAGGGCCACCAGCAGGTAGCTGGTAACAGGGCATTTGCGCACCCGGGCCATCCCCTCCGACCAGGCGGAGATGACCAGGGCGGCAAAAAAGGACTGGATGATGTCGCTGTGCACCAGGGGGGCGGTGAGCAGGTAGCACAGCCATCCAAGCCCCCCGCCGCCGGCGCAGATGAGCATGCCCGCCGCGCCGTGGATGTTGAAGAGCAGGGAGAAGCCGATGCAGGCCAGGAAGGCGTAGACGCAGGGCATAAAGTAGGTGACCGTCTCCATCACAGCGCCCCACCTCCCCCGATGAGCCCGGTGACGCCCAGGCCCAGGGCGGTGCCCAGGGCGATGGCCGCCCCGATGAGCAGGGCCTCCGCCCCCTTGCTGATGCCCGCCACCATGTCGCCGGCCATGATGTCCCGCATGGCGTTGGTGATGGCGATGCCGGGCACCAGGGCCATGAGGGCGCCGATGATGATCAGATCCCGGTGCGCCCCCAGGCCGGCGGCGGTGAGCAGCACCGCCGCCACGGCGGATGCCGCGGCCCCCGCGATGGTCTTGAAAAACAGGTTGGCTCCGAAGCGGGCCATCAGGGCGGAGCACAGGCCGATGACCACCCCGCACAGCCCGCCGCATATCCCGTCCCGCCACGTGCCGCCGTAGAACAGGGAGAACATGCCGCAGCCCAGGAAGTGGGCCGCCAACTGGACGGGGAGTGGGTAGACCACGTGGAGGCGGGCGATGGCCCGCATGCGCCTGAGCGCCTGGTCAAAGGGGGGCGTCTCCTGGCACAGGCGGCGGCACAGGCCGTTGTACTTCTCCAGCAGGTAGATGTCGGTGCCGTGGGGGGGCATGCGCCGAATCTGGGTCAGGGGCCGCCCCCCCGGGGAGATCAGGCTGACGATGATACAGTTGGGGATGGCAAAGACCTCTCCCCGGGGCACGCCGTAGGCCTCCAGCAGGCGGTGAATGGACTCCTCCACCCGGTAGATCTCCGCGCCGCTCTCCATGAGGCGGTAGCCCATCTCACTGACCATGTCCAGCAGCTTGTTGTAGTCCAGCTCCAATCCGGCATGCACCCGTCCTTTCGGAACCTCTGCCGCCGGGCGGGGCCGCCGCACCGATCTATAGACGGGGCGGCGGGGGAAAAAGTTGCGCCCCCCGGCGACAAATTTTGCGTTGTTTTTAGGGTACAGGGTGTCGAACCCTATACAGAGTAATCGTATCACGAAATATCCCCGCTGTCCAGAACAGACTTGTCCTTTTTTGCCCGGCCGCCGGGATGTGCCGGGCGCCCTCTTTGCCCTGGGGTGGGAGCGGCTCCTGCCGGTGGGCGGAGCCGCTCCGGAGGCCGGGGAGCCCTAGCCGCCCAGCAGCTCCACATTCCGCCGGATGCGGGCATTGTCCGGCTCCAGCGCCAGGGCCTGCCGGGCGGCCTCCAGGGCCTCCGCCCGCCGCCCGGTGCGGTACAGGCCGATGGACAGCAGATCCCAGGGCAGGCTCCCCCAGGCCCAGCCCTCGCAGATATAGGTCTGGGGCCGCATCTCTATGGACAGGGAGGCGCGGCACAGGTAGGCCACCCCGTCCCACTCGCCGGACTCATAGAGCTGCCAGGCCAGCTCCAGCCACGGCTCCCGCAGGTGGGGCGCCTCCCCCACGGCCCGCCACAGCCACCGGCGGGCCTCCGCCGGCTCCCCCTTCTGCACAAGGGCCCGGGCGATGTAGCGCATGGAGGCGCACCGCTCGTCGGCCCAGACGGCCGAGGGCAGGGACAGGTGCCGCTTCAGGGTGCGGATGCAGTCGTCCCACCGGCCGTAGTATAGATATTCCCGGCCCAGGTAGTGGGTATTCCGGTCGTCTCCGGGAGCTTCTTCCACCGACAGCTCCAGCAGGGGCAGATACTGCCCCCGGGACTTGGACGGGTCGGGGTGGTGATCCAGCTGCACCCCCGGCGCCGCCGCCTTCCCGCCCGGCGGAAAGCCGGGCAGCCGCTCCAGCACCTCGTGAACCGGGTGCACCCACCGCCAGCCCTGCCGGGAGTGGATCTTTTCACTCCAGAACACCGTGTCCTCCCCCCCGTCGGGGCGGAAGCTCCAGGTGTAGCGGTAGGACGCCTGGACGGTGTCCGGCCCCCAGGCGCCCTCCAGCGCCGCCCGCCAGCCGGGGCGGAACACCTCGTCCAGATCGGTGCACACGCAGATGTCCACATCCTCCGGCACCAGGGCCAGGGAGCGGTTGCGGGCCGCGTCAAACCGCCAGGGGATGATCTCCTCCTCCGCCACCACGGCGCCCATCGTCCGCAGGCGCTCCGACGTGCCGTCGGTGGAGCCGGTGTCCAGCACATACACCCCGTCGGCCTCCCCCATGGAGGCCATCCACCGCGCGGCAAACCGGGCCTCGTTTTTGCAGATGGCATAGACTGCTACCTTCATATCAGAGTCCTCCGGATCAGATGCGGGGGCGGCGCATCTGCGCCGCCCCCGCTTTTTGGGCGTTCAGGAGTTGGCCAGCAGGCCCGCGGCCCGCAGGTTGGCCAGCAGCTGGTTGAACTGGGTCAGCAGGGTGTTCTGGGTGGCGTTGGCCACCGCGGCCGCCGGAGTGACCGCCGGGCCGCTGGGGCCCGTGGGACCGGCAGGGCCGGTAGGCCCGGTGGCGCCCGCGGCGCCGGTGGGGCCGGT
>NZ_JAHZDL010000072.1:0-13374 GCF_019422385.1 Flavonifractor sp. | reverse complement strand
TGGCCTACGGCATCCCGGTGGGCAGCCACCTGGAGTACGCCGACGACGCCACCCTCATGCGGGCCCTGGAGGGCCGGAGGGAGATGTGATGCGCCGGGTGCTGGTGCTGGGCTGCCCCGGCGCGGGGAAGTCCACCCTGGCCCGGTCTCTGGGGGAGGCCCTCTCCCTGCCGGTGGTGCACCTGGACAAGCTGTGGTGGAAGTCCGGGTGGGTCAACCGCACCGAGGGGGAGTTTGACGCCCTGCTGGACGCCGTCCTGCTGGGGGAGGAGTGGGTGATCGACGGCAACTACCTGCGCACGCTCCCCCGGCGGCTGGAGCGGTGCGACGCCGTGGTGCTGCTGGACTATCCCCGGCGGGTGTGCCTGTTCCGGGCCCTGCGGCGGGTCCTCTCCTGGCGGGGGCGCACCCGCCCCGATATGGCGGCGGACTGCCCGGAGCGGCTGGACGGTGAATTTGTCCGCTGGATCTGGGAGTTCCACCGCACCCAGCGGCCCCAGGTGCTGGAGCTGCTGGACGGCTGGACGGGGGAAAAGCACGTGTTCCGCTCCCCCAAAGACTGTGCGCGCTTCCTGGCTAAGCTGGAACGGGAGGGCCAGACATGGAGAAAATTCTGAGCTATATCGAAGATACCTATGCCCCCGCCGCCCTGTTTGTCTACGGCTCCTATGCCGACGGCTCCAACGGCCCGGACAGCGACTTTGATGCCCTGGCCCTGGTGGCGGACGGCCCGGCGCGGCACGACGTGTCCCTCGTGGGCGGGGTGCAGCTGGATCTGTTCATCCACCCCGCCGCCGACTTTCAGGGGGACTTCCCCATGGCGGAGTTTCTCCGCCTGCTGGACGGGAAGCTGGTGTGGGATCTGGACGGCTCCGGAAAGGCCCTGCTGGAGAAGCTGGCCGCCTATCGGGACAGCCTGCCCCCCAGGACGCCGGAGGAGAACCGCACCCAGGTGGCCTGGTGCCGCAAGATGCTCCAGCGGGCCGGGCGTGGGGATGCGGAGGGGCTGTTCCGCTGGCACTGGCTGCTGGTGGACAGTCTGGAGATCTGCTGCGATCTCTGCGGGCGCCTCTACCAGGGGCCCAAGAAGAGCCTGCGCTGGCTGGCGGCGGCCCGCCCCGAGGCATATGCCCTCTACACCGACGCCCTCTCCCGCCTGGACGCCGCCGCCCTGGAGCGGTGGGTGGCATACCTGGAGGCCCTGCTGGACGGGCCGCAATAACTGCCTGTCATGAAAAACGTCCCCGGAATCTCTCGATTCCGGGGACGTTTTTTTGCTGCAGCTCGGTTTCAGAGGAGATATTCAAAGGCCTTATAGTCCGTCCAGCCCGTATCCTCGTAGAACATGCGCAGGGTGTCCACATGGCGGAAGCCCACGGCGGTATAGGCCCGCTCGGCGGGGAGGTTGCCCCCCAGCACGTCCAGGCGGACGGTTTTCAGTCCCTGGGCCCGAGCCATCTGGAGGACGCGGCGGGCCATCGCCTTGGCCAGCCCCCGGCCGGAGCAGGCCCGGCGCACCCCCAGGGCGTGGATCACCAGCAGCTCGTCGTCCGCCGCCTCCACCCCCCAGGCCACGGAGCGGTAGCCCTCGTTGTAGGCGTGGTTGACCACCATGCAGGCCGCCAGCGCCCCGTCCAGGAAGCCCAGGTACAGCTCCCCCCGCCGGATGGAGTCCTTCAGAAACTCCTGTGCGGGGTACACGTCCTTCTCCCAGCCGGGGCGGTAGGGCGCGTCCGCCATCTCGTCGGTGAGGGCGTAGTAGAAGTCCCGGACGGCGGGGCAGTCCCCCTCCGCCGCCGGGCGGATGTCAAGCCTGTCCACCCTTCGCGCCTCCTTACGCCATCTCCCCGGCCAGGGAGCGCTCCATGTAGTCCCGGACGATCTCGGTGTCGTCGGTCTGGCCCAGGGCCCACATGAGCTTGGTCACCGCCGCCTCGGTGGTCATGTCCCGGCCCTGGATCACCCCCTGCTCCAGGGCCTTCTGGCCCACCTCGTAGACGGAGAAGTCGCTGGGCTCGTAGAGGCACTGGGAGCACACCACCACGGTGATGCCCGCCCGGGCGGCGGCCTGGAGCTTGGCGATCAGATCCCGCCGGACAAAGTGGAGCCCGCCGGCGCCGAAGGCCTCGATAACGATGCCCCGGTAGTGCATCTGGAGCAGCATGTCGAAGATCTCCGGATCCAGGCCGGGGGTGAGCTTGATGAGGAACACCTTGTCGCACAGCCTGTCCCGCAGGGCGCACTCCCCGGTCTGCCGGGGGATGGCCTCCGGGTGGAGCTGGAGGCCCTTTCCGTCCACGCTGGCGGCCAGGGGCCAGTTGACGCTCTCAAAGGCGTCGAAATCGGTGGTGCGGATCTTCACCGCCCGGCAGCCCAGCATCACCTTCCGGTCGAAGGCCAGGAACACCCCCGCCGCGCCGGAGGCCGCCATGGCCAGGGCGGTGCGCAGGTTCTCCATGCCGTCGCTTAAGGGGTGGGCCATGGGCAGCTGGGCCCCGGTGAGCACCACCGGGATGGCGATGCCCCGCAGCATGAAGGAGAGGACGGAGGCGGTGTAGGCCATGGTGTCGGTACCGTGGGTAATCACGATGCCGTCATATTCCGTCCGGTTATCAAACACGTGGCGGGCGATGGTCTGCCATTCCTCCGGCTGGATGTTGGAGGAGTCCAGGTGGAGGATGTCCCGGACGGTGACGTCGTAGTGCTCCAGGATGCCCTGGGGCAGCATCCGGGCCAGCTCCTCCCCGTCCAGGCCGGGGGCCAGGCCCTCCGCCGTGGGCAGGGAGGCGATGGTGCCCCCGGTGGTGAGGAGCAGAATCCGGGCCCGCACTTAAAATTCCTCCGCCAGCGCGTCCGCCCGGCGCTCCGCGTCGGCCAGAATGGCGGCCTTGTCGTTGCGCACGTCGTCCAGGCCCTCGGCGTCCAGGCAGACAAACTGCGGGATGCCGTACATGACGCACAGGGCCTTCAGCAGGGGGGTGCCCATCTCCAGCTCGGTGCCGGCGTAGTTGCCCCCCCGGGTGGTGATGAGCAGCAGCTTGGAGGCCCTGCACAGACCCACCATGGCCCCCTGCTCGTCGTAGCCGAAGGTGATGTTGGTGACGGAGATGCGCTCCAGATAGATCTTCAGGATGGCGGGGAAGCAGAGATCCCAGAAGGGGGCGGCGATGACAATCCTGTCCGCCGCGGCGAACTGCCGGGCCGGGTCGAACATGGGCTGATCCAGCCTGCCCGCGTTCCACAGCTCGTCCCGCTCCTCCAGCACCTCGGGGTACTGGGGCTGTAATCGCTCGGCGCAGAGATTACGCTCGGTGATCACCGTGTCCGGGTGCCTGGCCTGATAGGCGTCCAGAAAACGGCGGGCCAGCCTGAGGGTGCGGGAGCGCTCCCCCCGCACGCAGGCGTTGATAAACAGCAGGTTTTCCATATCGTTCACACTCCTGAACAGAAGTTTTCCACACTGTCCCTATCCTATCACAAGCCGATGCGGGATGCAAGAGCGGGCACAAGCTCCACCATCCCCACTGCCGCCAGCAGCAGCGCCGCCCCCAGGGCGGCCAGTACCGCCCGCCTCCACCGGCGTACCGCCGCCGGGCTGCGGGTCAGAAGCCGCCCCGCCCGGCGGCAGCGCAGCAGCCACACCACATCCCGTCCCTCCGCGGCGGCAGGCGTGAGGAGGGCCAGCACATAGGCCGCCAGCAGCAGGCCGTAGCCCGGCAGGGTCAGAACCCGGTGCAGCTCCCGTCCGGGGAAGAGGAGCACCCTCAGAAGCTGTGGCAGCACCGTCAGGGCCAGCCAGCCGCCGAACCGGGCCAGGTGCCGCACCAGATACTGCCGGGTGAACCGCTCCGTCTCCACGGCCTCGTCCGTGTGAAAGGGGGCGGGGCTCCGCCCCGGCGCGGAGGCATAGAACACCAGCTCCCCCAGCTCTCCCGCCTTCTCCCAGCCCGCGTCGGCACAGAAGGTGCGGAAATCCCGCTCCGCAAGGCAGCCCAGAAACTGCTCCAGCTCCACCGCATAGGACACCGGCTCCGCCGTCCGGCGGAAGCGCAGGCGGCCCTTTTCAATCCCCTCCAGCCGCCAGCCAGCCGCCCCCAGCTCGTTGAGCCATGCCTCCCCGGCCTTGTAGTCCAATACCCGGAAGGGAAACTGCTCCATCCGGATCCCGTCCATCCTATCCCCCTCCCTCACAGGTATGCGGGCCGAAGCCACATGACAGCCAGCAGCCCCGCACCCAGGAGCACCAGCGCCCATGCGGCCCACCACCGCAGCCAGACCCCCGCCATGGAGCGGGGGAGCAGCTCACCGGCCCGGCGAACCCGGAGCCAGTAAATCCCATCCCCAGCCAGGCACCCGCCCCACAGGGCCAGCTCCCCCAGCCACAAGACCAGCGCCGGCCAGTCCGTGGGCCCGCCCGTGCCCAGGAGCTGCCGCAGGTTGAGCAGGAACATCAGCGTCAAAGCCGCCTCCAGGGCCAGCCAGCGGATTCCCCGGCGGAGGAAGCTGCGGCACTCCAGCGCCTGGTCGGTCTCCAGGGGGATCGGGCGCGCCCCCGCCCGGGAGGCGTACAGCTCCATCTTCCGGCTGCGGGCCGCCAGCTCCCACCCCGCGTCCCGGCAAAGGACAAGAAAGTCCTCTCTCCGCCCCTGCTCCGGAGTGACGGCGTAGGACACCGGCTCCCCGGTCTGCCAGAACCGGGCTGTGTACAGCCCGGCGGAGCCCAGCCGCCAGCCCTGTTCCCCCAGCCGGTTGAGCCACGCCTCCGCCGCCTTGCTGTCGATGGCGGTAAAGGGGAACAGCTTCCATAAAGTTCGTTTCATGCTGCCACCTTTCTCTCCGGCGGGCGGATGGGCTCCGCCCGCTATGCCTCCGTCTGCCAGTCCGGGGACTCCGCCAGCCAGGCCCGGATACCCGCCAGGGTTTCCGCGCTGGTCAGGTCGAGCCCCTCGGCCTCGATGCGCGCTACCTGGTCTCCATCCCGTAATATCAGGCCGCTGTATTCCCCGATGGAATAGGTCCAGGCCCGGTCAAAGCCCAGCTCCGCCTCCCGGGGGATGACCGCGCCGTGCCAGTGGAACTCCCGGCGAACCCGATCCGCGTCCCCCTCGGAGGCCCGGAAGTCCCCGCAGATCCAGTCCGCCAGCCAGCCGGCCCGGCAGTCCGCCCGCTCCACCCACAGATCGCCCTCCGCCTGGCTGAACCGGCGGTACTCAAAATAGTCCCCCAGCACCGAGCGGCTCTCCTGCGTATACCCGCTCTTGGTCTCCAGGAAGTGTCTCTCAAAGTCTGTGGTCGTCAGCAGTACGGCCAGACTCACCGCAAGCACTACCCAGAAGATCCAGGAGGACGCCCCCCGGAGCCGGGCGGCCGCCCGCCGGGGCACGGGGAAGCTCTCCCCCTCCGCCGCCGCCCGGCGGCACTTTACCTGGTAGCGGAGCACCCGCACCGTCAGAAAGAGCTCCAGGGCCAGCAGGAGGAAGAGCAGCCCCTGGGCCGCCAGCGCCGCGTTGGACAGAAACAGCTCCCACACCCGGGGCCGGTCCAGGAGAAACCGGGCGCCGCTCCACACAAACCCATAAATGACGACGTAGAGCATGCTTGACAGCTGGCCGCGGAGGGCCTTTTTCCACACGCCCTCCCACTCCACACCCTCATCGGTCTGGATGGGAGCCGGGTCTGTCCCCTCCCTGGCCCGGAAGTAGAACAGGCCGCCGTCCTCGCTGATCAGCTCCCAGCCCGCCTCGCCGCACAGGGCCAGGTAGTCCGCCCGGCTGTTCTCGTCCTTTTCAGACCAGCTCTTCCACCGGGCGGGCTCCACCCAGCAGGGGCGGGGGTGCTCCGCGCGGCGGAAGGTGGCGGTGAACAGGCCCACCTCCTCCAGCTCCCAGCCCTGCTCCGCCCGCTGATCCAGCTCCGCCTGGGCCGCCTTGGCGTCCTCGATGGTGTAGCGGAACCAGCGGGTGCATTTGGTTTTCTCTCTCATGGCCGAAGCCTCCTTACATCTGCATCTCAACCGGCGCGCCCTACGGCCATTCCTCCAGCAGGGCTCGGAGGGCCGCCCAGGTCTGCTGATCCGGCGGCGGCACGCTCTGGTCGGTCTCCGCCACCGCCACCCGCTCGCCGCAGCGGAGGATCAGGCAGACGCGGCCCTCTCCCTGGCCGTGCCACGCCCAGGCGCCCTCCACAGGCACCTCCGCGCCGGTGAGAGGGCCGTGGGTGCCGTCCAGATGGCCGGGGGAGCCCCGGGTCTCGTCCAGCCACACCAGCTCCGCCAGCAGGCGGGCCGTCCCCTCCCCCCGGCAGCGGTAGCGATCCAGCTTCACGGAGCCGTACTCCGTGTGATCCGCCCCCACCAGGGGCTGGCTGTAGTGCTCCCCCTCCACCAGAACGGAGGCGCGCACCTGCCGGTACGCCTCGGCATCTTCGGGGGCATCCACCCCCAGCGACCGGGCCGCCGGCGGGGCGTCCACCCACGCCACGATTTCCGTCAGCCCCTCGGTGAAAGCGAGTCCAAAGCAGAGGACATACCACAGGGGCAGTACCGCCAGCCACAGGGCAGCCCGCAGACGCACCGCCCGGCCGTTCCGGGGCCTGGGGGGCCGCAGCTTCCTCCACACCGCCGCCCCGGCCGGAACCAGGCCGCACAGGGCCAGGGCCAGCAGCCACGCCAGCAGGCGGTTGGACTCCAGAAAGGAGCGCCAGGGGAGTCCGCCGGGCCGGAGGCTCCACGCGAGAATTGCCAGCAGGGGGAGCAGCAGCGCGGCCAGGAACACACGCCCCCGCCGCTTCCGCCGGGCCTCCTCCCGCCGCTCCACCTCCGGGTCGGTGATGAGGGGCACGGGGGTATGCCCCGGCCGGGAGACAAAGACGTCCATGCTCCGCACGTTGGCCGTCCACTGCCAGCCCCCGTCCCAGCACAGCTGCTCGTACTCCGCCCGGCCCCGGCCGTAGAAGGAGCCCGGCTGCGTACACACGCAGTAGGTGCACGGCTCCCCGGACTGTGCAAACACCGCCAGGAAGCCCAGGCGTACCTTCTCCAGCCGCCAGCCCTGTCTGCCCAGTTCGTTGAGCCATGCCTCCGCCGCCTCCCGGTCGGCGGAGCCGTAGGGGAAGCCTTTCCACAGCGTTTTCATGCGCCGCCCTCCAGTTGAGTCAGAATATCGTCCAGATCCTGTTCCTCCAGGAGCTCCGGGGTGGTCTCCAGCCGTATGATCACGCTCCCCCTCCGGAGGAGCCACAGATCCGCCGTGTTCCCGTTGGCGTAGTACAGCGCCTCCGGCGCCGTCCACACCTGGTCATAGCCGGGCAGAGGGGCCTGGTTCTCCGGCCCCAGCTCCTCCAGATACTCCGCCGTCACCCGGTCGGCCAGGAAAGCGCCGCGGATGTGCCAGCACCGGCCCTCCAGCCAGGCGGAGCCGTCTGCCGCCCCCTCCTCCCACCGGGTACAGGACACCAGCAGGGATGCCTCGTCCTGGTGCTGGATACACCAGGTATCCTCCCCCTCCAGCAACTGTGCCTCCGCCAGGGGCCGGTCGGGGTAGAGGGGGTCGGTGAGCCCGTCGGGGACCAGCCAGGGGACGACCACCACCGCCGCCGCCAGGGCCAGCGCGCCCCAGGCCCGGCGGCGGTTCCGCCGGCGGAGATCCTCGTCCATGTGCGAATAGACGCGCAGGCTGAGAAAGCCGCCTATGGCCATACCGATGGCCCAGCCCAGGTTCACCCTGCCGTCCAGAATGTCCAGGCACAGGGCCGCCCACAGGAGGACCAGCCACAGCCAGACCAGCAGGATGCCCAGCTTTGCCGCCCCGGCGCTCACCCGTCCCGGCACCGGAAAGGGCTCCCCCTCCCGGACCGCCCGCTTCCACTGGCACAGCCGCAGAACCATGCGTCCCAGCCACAGCACACCGGCCGCCAGGAGAAGTGGCAGTGGGAGCAGCAGCGGGGCGCCCAGGCTGGAGAACGCCATGGCCCCCGCCATGTCCTCCCAGGAGAGCCGCCCGCCGTACACCCACAGCACCAGCGCGGCAAGCAGCAGGGCAAGGGCCGCCAGGCCGCCCCCGCCGATCAGCATCCGCCGCAGCACCTTCCTCCGGAACCGCTGGTACTCCAGAGCGCTGTCGGTCTGGATAGGGGTGGCGCCCGCCGGGGCCTCGTAGACGGCCCAGCTGCCCACCAGGGCCCGCCGCGTCCACCCGGCCTCCGCCAAAAGGGCCCGGTAGTCCGGGGCGTCCGCCGCCAGGACGGGGTCGCACCAGTCCAGGCAGTAGCACACCGGCTCTTCCGCCGGCACAAAGCAGGCCAGGCCGTCCAGCCAGATCCGTTCCAGCCGCCAGCCCGCCGCCGCCCGGCGGTTCAGCTCCGCCTCCGCCGCCTTCATGTCCATCACCGGATAGGTAAACAAAGAAAACCGTCGCTTCATGATGGCGTACCTCCTTCCAAGCAAGACAGAATCGTGTTCAGCCAGTCCTCGTCGGGCCTGCTGCCCGGCCAGGAGTTCAGCCGCACCACGGTGTTTCCCCGGCGGATCACCAGGCGGTGCGCGTCCGGGCCCGACCAGCGCGCCCACACGCCCTCGTAGCCCTCCAGGGGCTGCAGCTCCGTCCCCGCCGTCCGGCGGCAGAGCCCCTCCGCCCAGTCGGCCAGCCAGGGCCAGGGCAGCGTCCAGGCGTCCCCCTTCGTCCCCTCCGCGCTATAGGTGTAGTAGGTCTCCCCCTCGTGCTCCACCTTCTGGGGCACCTCCACCCAGCTGGTGCGGGCCCCCAGGAAGGTGGCGCTGGTCTCCTCCCGCACCTCCCCGATAAATTCCAGATCCACCCCCGCCAGAGGCGGCTCCACCCGGAAACAGGCCGTCAGCCCGTAGGGCAGGGCGCCCAGCATCAGGAGCACCGCCGCCGCCACCACCTTGGCCCTGTAGCTCTCCCGCTGCCGCTGGTACTCCAGTCCCTGCTTCCAGACCATCGCCGCAAGGGCTACGATGATGGTCAGCTGCAGATACCGCTTTCCAAACGCGCCCGACACCCCGTCCAGCAGGAGGGCAACCAGCAGCACCGCGCTGAAGAGCTGCCCCGCCAGGCAGAAAAGCGCCGCCGCCAGGGCGCTCCACCGCCCCGGCACCGGCAGGTCCCGGCCCTCTTCCGCCGCCTGCTGCCACTGGGTCAGGCGGAGCAGCAGCCGACCGCCCCACAGCACTCCGCCCAATAGGATCAGCGGGGAGAACAGGACGAACATGGCCCCGGTCTGATACCGGGTGATCAGATCCAGCCCCTCCAGTATCCCGGCCCCCTGGCCCATCTGCTGCTCCATCAGGAGCAGGGCCGCCAGCACCGCCGCCAGGGCCGCCAGGCTCCCGCCCCCGTGCTTGATGCGATGGAGGGCCTTTTCCCGGAACCGCCGGTACTCCAGCTCCCCGTCGGTCTGGATAGGGGTGGTGCCCGCCGGGGCCTCGTACACGTTCCAGTATTTCGTCTGGCTGTGAAACCTCCACCCCGCGTCGGCCAGCAGGGTGCGGTAAGCCCTCCCGTCCATCCGCCCGGGGTCGCACCAGTCCAGGCAGTAGCACACCGGCTCCTCCGCCGGCGCGAAGGAGGCCACCGTCCCAAACCAGATCTTCTCCAGCCGCCACCCCTTGGCCGCCCGGCGGTTCAGCTCTGCCTCCGCCGCCTTCATGTCCATTACCGGGTAAGTAAGCAGGGAAAATCGACGCTTCATGGCGCTTCCTCCTCCATTTGAGCCAGCATATCCGCCAGCCAGTCCTCGTCCAGCGGCTCCAGGTCGTTTTTCACCCGCAGCACCAGGGTGTCCCGGCGGAGGAGCCACAGCTCCCCCTTCCCAGTCTCCCGGTGCCACACGCCGGGGTATCCCTCCACCGGCTCCATGCCGCCCCGCTGGAGGGACGCCGCCCACTCCGCCAGCCAGGGCCACCGGGCCCGCCAGGCGGTGCCCCGCACCGGGGCATCCATCCGAACCCCCAGAACCGTCTCATGAATTCCGAATCCCGTTTCCCCGTCGGGCTCCAGCTCGTCCCAGTCGGTGCAGGAGAGCAGAGAGGTGGCGGCGTGGCTGCGCTCCTCCCACATCGTCCACACCTCCGTCACCCCGGGCAGGAGGTGGAGATCGGACAGGGGCGGCTCCAGCAGGGTGGCCTCCGCCTGCCGGAAAAAGACCATTCCGCCCGCGCCGCCGCACAGGGCCGTGGCCAGGCACAGCGATGCCATGCGCCGCACCCACTTGGTCTGGTGCTGCTCCCACAGGGAGCGCGCAAACAGGATGCCCGCGCACAGCAGGAACACCCCGGCAAACGGCAGGGTGGGGACACAATTGGTGGTCATATCCCACACCGCGGCGGCGCAGACCAGAACCACCGACAGCCACCCGGCCAGAGTGAGCAGGGCCGCCGCCAGGCCGCTCCACCGGCCGGGCACGGGGGTGGGGCCGTCCTCCCGGGCGGCCTGCCGCCACTGGCGCAGCCGCAGGGCCATCCGCCCCAGCCAGGCCAGGCCCCCCAACCCCCACAGGGGCAGGAGGAGCAGGGCCGCCAGCATCATGTGGACGGTAGACGCCCACATCAGGAGGGACATGGCCCCGAACTCACCGGACTGGGCAAAGATATTGAGCAGCTGGATGCCCACCACCAGCAGAGTCAGCGGGATCCCCCTGACCATCCGCCGCATCACCTTGTCCCGGAACCGCTGGTACTCCAGCTCCCCGTCGGTCTGTATGGGGGCCGTGCCCGCCGGGGCCTCGTACACGTTCCAGTAAGGCAGCTCCATCCGGTGCCCCCATCCGGCCTGGGAGAGCAGCTCCTTGTAGTCCATCCGCTCCGTATCCTTGACGTTGTCGCACCAGTCCAGGCAGTAGCACACCGGCACGTGGACAGGTACAAACACCGCCAGGAGGCCCATCCAGATCTTCTCCAGCCGCCACCCCTTGGCCGCCCGGCGGTTCAGCTCCGCCTCCGCCGCCTTCATGTCCATCACCGGATAGGTAAACAGAGAAAACCGCCGCTTCATGACTCTTCCCCCTTCATAATCCGCTCCCAGTCTGCCGCCTGCTGCCGGATACGCTGGTATTCCGCCTCCAGTGCCTGTTCCCCCGCCTCCGTCATCTGGTAGTACTTCCGGTTTTCCTCCGTCCGGGTAAAGCGGATCAGCCCGTCCTTCTCGAACCGCTCCAGCAGGGCATACAGGGTGCCTGCCCCCACGCTGACCCGGCCCCCCGTCATCTCGGTGATGGCCTGCATGATCCCGTAGCCGTGCCGCTCCCTCCGCAGGGAGAGGAGCACATAGAACATCTGCTCCGTCAGGGTCTCCAGCTTCTTTCGGGCCACGGCAGTCACCTCCCATACTATATCGATTATCGTCATAACCATACTATATCAATATTCGATATAAGTCAAGAGCAAAAAAAGGGAGCCGTCTCCGGCTCCCCCTCTTAAGCAGTTCCTATCATCTGAAACCAGCGGCTTTTCATTGCCGCCGCCCTGAACCCCTCCCTGCGGTAGAGGGAGAAGGCCCGCCCATTGTCCGTGGCCACCAGCAGGCGGCAGCGCCCACAGCCCAGCCCCGCCAGCTCCGCCAGGACGGCGCGGAGCAGCGCCCGGCCCAGTCCTTTCCCCTGGAAATCCGGGTGGATGGCAATGCCCGCAATCTCCGGCATCTCCCCGGCCAGCGCCAGCTCGTACACCCCCACCGGCACGCCGTCCGCCACGGCAAAGCCGCAGCGCCATTCCGCGCCCAGGGCCTCCTCCAGCTCCCGCAGGCCGTAGGTGGCCGAGTTGGGCATGTCGAAAAAGCAGGCGTTGTGGAGGGTAAGCCAGGCCCCGCCCCGGGCCCGGGTCAGGGGCTCCAAAGTCAGGCCCTCCGCCGGCGGGAGCTGATCCAGGGGCCGCTCCATCCACAGCATGTCCCGCACATGGGACAGCCGGAAGCCCTCCCAGCGCCCCTCGTCCAGGGGGCAGGCGGGGTCGGCGGAGGCGGCGTAGAGCTCCGCGGCACCGGCCGCCAGCAGCTCCGCCCGCCCGCGGGCCAGGGTCTCCCCCAGCTCCTGGGGCGGACAGCGGCGCAGCAGCAGATACCCCGCCCCCTTGGCGGCGATTTCTCGGGTGATCACTTCATAGGCCGGCTTCATGCGCGTTCCCCCTCTCGTTCCCTGAGCTCCAAACATACCGGTAGCGGCCTGTCGATCCAGAGTCTGTCCGGCTCCACCCGGCACTCCATGGCCAGCACCCGGACGCCGGACGCCGCCGCCCGCCGCAGGGCGTTCCCGAAGGCCGGGTGGGTGGCATCGTTGGGAGAAAAGTCCCTCATGCCGGACATCTGGATCACAAAGCACACTGCCGCCTCATAGCCCTCTGCCTGGCAGGCGATCAGCTCCTCCAGGTGCTTCACGCCCCGCTCCGTGGGGGCATCGGGAAAGCGGGCGTGGCCGTTTTCCTCCAGGGTAACTCCCTTCACTTCCACAAACCCCCGCCGCTGTGTGGACAACTCCCAGTAAAAATCGAAGCGGGACTTGCCCCAGGTGGTCTCCGGCCGCAGCAGGGTGAGCCCCGGCACGAACTGCCCCGCCTCCGCCCACTCCCGGAACACCTGGTTGGGTGCCTGGGCGTCCATATTGACCAGTAGGCCGCCCTTGTCCACCGCGATCAGGTCAAACTTGGTCTTGCGGGCGGGGTTGTCGCTCTCCTGGAGATAGACCGTGGCGCCGGGCACCAGCAGCTCCCGGCATCGGCCGGTATTTTTCACATGGCAGACCACCGTTTCGCCGTCCAGCTCCACGTGGGCCACGAACCGGTTGGGCCGGGCCAGAAAGCGGCCCGCCCGGATATTGGAATAGCGCATACCGCCGCTCCTTTCTGGATAAGCAAAAAACGGACTTCCAAAGAAGTCCGTTTTTTGTGTTGGCGTTACCTATTTTCCCGGCCCGTCTCCAGGCAAGTATCTTCGGCGCAGATGAGCTTAACTTCCGTGTTCGGGATGGGAACGGGTGGACCCTCATCGCAATCAACACCAACTTACTTTTCTTTGAAAAGAAAAGTAAGCAAAAGAAACTTTCATGAAACTTTCTTCTCCTTACCGTTCTTTTCAACGATAAGTCGTCATTCACTTGTTAGGGGTTTCCTTGTGGGATGCGCAGCGCATCCCACAAGGAATGGTGCGCCTTCAGGGACTCGAACCCGGGACCCACTGATTAAGAGTCAGTTGCTCTACCAACTGAGCTAAAGGCGCATGGGAAATGGTGACCCGTGCGGGAATCGAACCCACGTTTGCGGCGTGAGAGGCCGCCGTCTTAACCGCTTGACCAACGGGCCACATATGCGCGTCGCAGGGTGCCAGCACCCTCAAAACCGAACAATGTAAACTCTGCTGTACCTTCGCAA
>NZ_JAHZDL010000071.1:0-13430 GCF_019422385.1 Flavonifractor sp. | reverse complement strand
TCCACCAGCGGGAGGAGTTCCGGCACAGGAGCGTCACCGCCCCCGCCTGCGTGGGGCAGATCTGCGGCCTGGGCCTGTACGGCTACGAGGCCGCCATGTCCTACTTTCTCTTGAAAGAGAAAGTAGGCAAAGAGAACTTTCACACAACTCTCCCTTGAAAGAGAACGCAGGCAAGGAGAACTTCCGTGCTTCGCCCTCCTGAAAGAGAAAGGGCGCAGGGGCGCACCTGCGTGTGCGCCCGCGTCTCCGCCGGGCCGGCACGCACGCCGGCCCCTGCCTGACCGTCGAACGACAAGGAGTGCTTCATGAAACAGAATCGCGTCCCCCGCATCGGCATGCGGGTGATCAAGACCGCCGTGGCGGTGGTGCTGTCCTATCTGGTGTTTGTCCCCTTCGGGCTGCTCTATCGGGAGGAGCTGGGGGGCGTGCTGGGCCAGGCCGGGCCCCTCTATGCCTGCATCGCCAGCATCATCTGCCTCCAGTCCACGGTGGATCAGTCCGTCCAGCTGGGCATCTCCCGCCTCATCGGCATCGGGGTGGGGGGCGTGCTGGGCATCGCCACCCTGCTGCTGGGCCCCGCCCTGGACAACCCGTGGATCAAGGCGCCGGTGCTGGGGCTGGTGTGTGTGGCGGGGCTGTGGCTGTGTCTGCTGCTCAAGCGGCCGGGGGCCTGCGTCATGGCCTGCATCCTGCCCTGCGTGATTCTCATCACCGGCGTCACCGGCGTGACCCGGTATCACTATGCCGTGGCCCGGATCGTGGAGACGCTGGTGGGCCTGTTCATCGCTCTGGGGGTGAACGCCGTCCTGCCGGATCTGCGGCCCGAGCCGGGAAAGGGGGCGCCCGATTTGCGGGTGGAGGTAAAAAACAGCACCAAAAAGCTCTGTGTCATCGGGGATCCGGTGGGCCACTCCAAGTCCCCCCTGATTCAGAACACCATGATCGCCGCCCTGGGGCTGGATTACGTGTACCTGTGCCAGCCGGTGCCCCGGGGGAGCTGCAGGCAGTGGCTGGACTGCGCCAGGTTTGCCGGCTACGCCGGGTTCAACGCCACCATGCCCCACAAGGAGGAGCTGGTGGGCCTGATGGACGAGCTGGACGAGGACGCCCGGCTCTTCGGCGCGGTGAACACCGTCTGCCTCCGGGACGGGAAGGCCTGGGGCTACAACACCGACGGGGCGGGCTTCCTGCGCACCCTGGACGATGAGGGGATCAGCCCCGCCGGGAAGCGGGTGCTGGTGCTGGGGGCCGGCGGGGCGGCCAAGGCGGTATGCCTCAAGCTGGCTCAGGCCGGGGCCGATGTGGTGGTGTGCAACCGCACCGTCAGCAAGGCGGCGGAGCTGTGTGCCCTCGCCCCGGAGCACCTGCGCCCGGCGGGCTTTGACATCGACACCCTGCGGCGGGAGGCGGCGGAGTGCCAGCTGCTGGTCAACTGCACCTCCCTGGGTATGGCGGGGGCCGGGGGGCAGTTCCGGGACTTCTCCTTCCTGGACGCGCTGCCCCTGAACGCGCCGGTGGTGGATCTCATCTACGCCCCGGCGGAGACCGAGCTGCTCTGCCGGGCCCGGGAGAAGGGCCACCACACCGCCAACGGCTTCGGCCTGCTGGTCAACCAGGCGGTGCTCTCCCTGGAGCACTTCACCGATACGCCCATCGACGCGGCGGCCATGAAGAAGCTGCTGGCGGAGAAGCTGGGCTGATGCCCGCAAAAAGCGCCCCGGAATCCACAGGATTCCGGGGCGTTTCTGTCTGGCGGGGTGGTTGGAGGCCTATCCCAGGGCCACGTCCAGCACCATCATGACCACAAACCCGGCCATAACGCCTAAGGTGCCGGTGTTGGAGTGCTCCCCCAGATGGGCCTCGGGGATGAGCTCCTCCACCACCACGTACATCATGGCGCCGGCGGCGAAGGACAGCAGCCAGGGCATGAGGGGCTGGATGCCTCCGGCGGCCAGCACCACCAGCACGCCGAAGATGGGCTCCACCACGCCGGAGGCGGCGCCGTAGAGGAAGGAGCGGAGCCGGGACAGCCCCTCCTGCCGCAGGGGCAGGGAGATGGCGGCCCCCTCGGGGAAGTTCTGGATGCCGATGCCCAGGGCCAGGGCCAGGGCGGAGCTGAGGGCCGCCCCCTCCCCGGCGTGCTGGGCGGCCAGGGCGAAGGACAGGCCCACCGCCATGCCCTCGGGGATGTTGTGGAGGGTGACGGCCAGCACCAGCAGGGTGCTCCGCCGCCAGGAAGCGTGGATGCCCTCCGGGCTCCGGGCCCCCGCGTGGAGATGGGGCAGCAGGCCGTCCAGCAGCAGCAGGAAGCCCACCCCCAGGACAAAGCCCCCCACCGCCGGCAGCCAGCCGGGGGTGCCGGCGGCCTCTGCCTCCTCGATGGCGGGGATGAGCAGGCTCCACACTGACGCGGCGATCATCACCCCGGCGGCAAAGCCCAGGAAGATGCGCTGCACGGCGGCGTTGAGCCGGGCGCGGAACAGAAAGACCATGGCGGCACCGGTGGCGGTCATGAGGAAGGTGAAGCCGGTGCCTACCGCCGCCCACAGGATAGACTGCATAAAGCCTCCTAATCAGTTAAAATAAGCTAACTTTCGACCAACAGTCGGGGGCCCGTAGCGCGGGCCCCCGACTCAGCCTCGCAGAGTTCGTGCCTCCGGCACGAAACAGATGAAAATCCGTTTTTCCCGAGGACACGTGCCTCGGGAAAAACACTTCTCAGCCGGCCAGTGTGTCCGGCTCCGCCGGACGCGCGCAGCCGGCTGCTCCTTCAACCAAGCGGCATCGCCGCTTGGTTGATCAATAGGCCACGCCCCAGTACACCATATGCTTGGCGGGCTTGCCGCACACGGGGCACACGTCGCCCAGGTGCTCCTGCTCCAGGGGGATGCAGCGGGAGGAAACCCCGGCCTCCTCCTTCATCTTCAGCTCGCACTCCAGATCGCCGCACCACATGGTCTTGGCAAAACCGCCCTGGGTGGACATCCGCTCCTTGACCTCCTCCAGGGTGGCGCAGGCGTAGGTGTTCTCGTCCAGGTTCTTCTTGGCCTTGTCGTACAGGCCCTGCTGCACCGCGTCCAGCATAGTCTTGACGGTCTCCTCGATGTTGTCCAGGGAGACGAAGGACTTCTCGCCGTTGTCGCGGCGAACCAGCACGCACTGGTTCTTCTCCATGTCCTTGGGGCCCAGCTCCAGGCGCAGAGGCACGCCCTTCATCTCGTACTCGGCGAACTTCCAGCCGGCGGACTGGTCGGAGGCGTCCATCTTGGCCCGGATGCCGGCGGCCTTCAGGCGGTTCATGACGGCCTCGTTGGCCTCCAGCACGCCCTCCTTGTGCTGGGCCACGGGGATGATGATCACCTGGGTGGGGGCGATCTTGGGGGGCAGCACCAGGCCGTTGTTGTCGCCGTGGGTCATGATCACGCCGCCGATGAGGCGGGTGGACACGCCCCAGGAGGTCTGGAAGGGGTTGTGGGGCTGGTTGTCCTTGCCGGCGAAGGTGATGCCGAAGGCGCGGGCGAAGCCGTCGCCGAAGTAGTGGGAGGTGCCGGCCTGGAGGGCCTTCTTGTCGTGCATCATGCACTCCACGGTGTAGGTGGCCTCGGCGCCGGCGAACTTCTCCTTGTCGGTCTTGCGGCCCTTCACCACCGGCATGGCCAGGTAGTTCTCGCAGAAGTCGGCGTAGATGTTGAACATCCGCAGGGTCTCCTCCATGGCCTCCTCCGCGGTGGCGTGCATGGTGTGGCCCTCCTGCCACAGGAACTCCCGGTGGCGCAGGAAGGGGCGGGAGGTCTTTTCCCACCGCAGCACGGAGCACCACTGGTTGTACAGCTTGGGCAGGTCCCGGTGGGAGTGGATGATGTTGGCGTAGTGCTCGCAGAACAGGGTCTCGGAGGTGGGGCGGATGCAGTACCGCTCCTCCAGCTTCTCGCTGCCGCCGTAGGTCACCCAGGCGCACTCGGGGGCGAAGCCCTCCACGTGATCCTTCTCCTTCTGGAGCAGGCTCTCGGGGATCAGCATGGGCAGATACACGTTCTCGTGCCCGGTCTCCTTGAACTTCTCGTCCAGAATCTTCTGAAAATTCTCCCAGATGGCGTAGCCGTAGGGGCGGAGGATGAACATACCCTTGATGGAGGAGTAGTCAATCAGCTCCGCCTTCCTGCACACGTCGGTAAACCACTTGGCGAAGTCCACCTCCATGTCGGTGATCTGCTCCACCTGCTTCTTGTCCTGTGCCATGTCTATTCTCAATCCTTTTTTCTAAAAAATACAGAGGGTTCTATTCATTTTATGCAGTCGGGGCGGAAAAGTCAAGGCCGCGCATAAAATTCCGGAATTTTCGCACACTGATTTCCGAGGAAAGGCGGTGCTGGATGTGCGTGTGGGCGTCTGGGAGCGGGACGAGGGCATTTCGGCGGCGGTGGGGGCCGCCCTGGCCGGGTATGGCGCGGAGGTGTCCGCCGGCCGCCACCCGGCGGAGCTGGCCGCCGTCCCCCTGGAGCTGCTGGTGATCTCCCCCGGCGCCCTGGGCTGGGCGGGGGCCGGGGCGGTGCACTGCCGGACGGTGCTCCTCCCCGGGGCGGCGGGCCCCCTGGCCCGCACCCTCCAGGCCGGGCAGGCGGTGAGCTACGGCACCTCCCCCCGGGACACCCTCACCTTCTCCAGCCTGGAGGGAGACCGGCTCTGCCTGGCCGTCCAGCGGGAGCTGGTGCCCCTGTCCGGCCCGGTGGTGGAGCAGCAGGAGCTGGTGCTCCCCTTCCCCACCGGGGCCTCCCCCCTGCCCTTCCTGGCGGCGGCGGGTGCCCTGCTCCTCTGCGGCGTGCCGCCGGAGGAGCTGCCCCGGCTGGCGGCCGGCCGGGGACACCGGCCTGGTTGACTTTTCCCCATTCCTGTGCTATGTTGGGGAGGAACCAACCGGCATCCGGGAAAGGAGAGCGCCATGGACAGACTGCGCCGCATGCCAACCCCGCTCCTGGCCGTGCTGGCCGCCTCCCTGCTGGCCAATCTGGTGCTGTTGGGGCTGCTGCTCCGCCCGCCCCAGCGGCCGGACGTCTCCGGCGCCTATGCCCTGGGCACGGAGGTGTCCATCCTGACGGAGGACGACCGCTTCCTGCTGATGTACGATGACGGCGGCTATCTGCTCTATCAGCGGTATCAGGTGCTGGACAGCGGCCGCTATTCCGTGGAGGACGGGAAGGGCACCCGGCTCCGTTTCACCTCTGACCGCGGGCAGGGCAGCTATATGGCCGTGTTTGCCCGGCCGGATACCCTCTACCTCCCCGACCGGGACACCGGCATCGGGCTCTACAGCCGGCACATGGACACCTCCACGATTGTCTTTGGGCCGGAGGAGATTGTCGGATGACACCGAAAAAGGGCGGGGCCCGGACATTGTCCGGGCCCCGCCTCCTGTTACCCCTCGATTTTCTTCACCGGGTCGGAGATCTCGCTGAGGGCCTTGCCGGCCTCCATGTCGAACTGGCGGCACTTGGCCAGATCCCCCAGGGACACCATGCCCACCACCTTGCCGCCCTCCAGCACGGGCAGGCGGCGCACCTGCCGGGCCGCCATGAGCCGGGTGGCCTCCCGGGCGTCGTCATCGGGAGAGACCACCGCGCAGTTGCGGGTCATGATGTCCTTCACCTGGGTCTGGGCCGGGTCGTCCTCCGCCGCGATGCAGCGCAGGACGATGTCCCGGTCGGTGACGATGCCCCGCAGGCCCCCGTCGTTCCCGCACACCGGCAGGGCCCCCAGATTGTGCCTGGACAGCAGCCGGGCCGCCAGGGAGGCCGACTCCTGGGGGGTGATGGTCACCACGCTGGGGTTCATGAGATCGCGTACTTGCATAACAAAACCGCCTTTCCTCCAAACTTTCTGTTAGTTTGGGCCGGAAGGGCGGTTTTATTCACGCTTCAGCTCCAGGTTGCGGCGGAGGGGGCCGGGGCCCCGCCAGGCGAAGGCCCGGCCGCCGTACTTCTCCCGGAAGGTGCGGTTGGTGAGGCCTTCCAGGTCGGCGTTTTCCAGACTGTCCACCAGATCTGTGGAAAACTCGGGCAGAGGGGACAGGGCCGGGGCGGCGTTGAAGGGACAGGCCCGCTGGCAGAAGTCACAGCCCCAGATCAGCGGGTGGGCCTTGAGCCGGGCCTCCTCCTCCCCCGTCAGCGCCCCCTTTTTCTGGGTCAGCTCAGACAGGCAGCGGGACACATCCGGCCCGCCCTCCCCCATGGCCCCGGCGGGGCAGGCCGCCCGGCAGGCCCCACAGCGGGGGCAGTCCGGGGCGGGCGACCGCTCCGGCAGCTCCAGCGCCGCGCCGGTGAGGATGGTGCCCAGGAATACATAGGTGCCGTAGGGGGGCAGGATCAGCAGGCCGCTGGCCCCCCGCAGGCCGATCCCCGCCAGCCAGGCCGCCTCCCGCTCCGGCAGTGGGGAGTTGTCGGCAGAGGGGAAAAACGATTCCCCCGGGTATTGTTCGGCCAGCGCTTCACAGACCGTATTCAACCGCCGCACCACCACCGCGTGGTAGTCCTCTCCCCGGGCGTACAGGGACAGGTTGCCCGGCCGCTCCCCGGCGTAGTAGGGGAAGGCGGCCGCCAGCACCGTCTTGGGCCGGGGGCAGAGGGCTTCCACCTTCTCCAGGGCTTCTGTGGACAAAAACGGCAGCAGCCGCCGGAAGGCCACGCCGCCCCAGGCGGCGGCCCCGGCGGCCGCGAACAGCTTATCCAGCATCGTACTTGTCCAGGGCCCGCTGGGCCAGCTGGCCGTCGGGGATGCAGGGCTCGGGGCCGTTCTTCCGCTTCTGGGCGGTCTCGCAGCCCTTGCCCGCCAGCAGCACCACCGCCGGGCGGCTGGCCCCCAGGATGGCCTGCTCCACCGCCATCTCCCGGTTGGGGATGACGGTGTAGCCCTTGCCGTGGGCGGACACGAACACCCCGATGTCGGCGCAGATGGCCTCCACCTCCTCGGAGCCGGGGTCGTCCTCGGTGAGGATGATCCGGTCGGCCCACTGCCCGGCGGCGCTGCCCATGCCCTCCCGGCGGTCGATGCCCTTGCCGCCGGTGCAGCCGAACATGACCGTCAGCTCCCGGCCGGGGTACTCCGCCTTGACGGAGCGCAGGGCGTTCTGCAGGCTCATGCCGTTGTGGGAGTAGTCCACGATCACCGAGATCTGCCCGTCCCGGCTGGCGTAGTGCTCCATGCGGCCGGGGACAAAGGCGCTGACCAGGCCCTCGGCCACCGCCTCCCGGGGGATATCGTACACCTCCGCCGCCGCCACGGCGGCCAGGGCGTTTTCCACATTGAACAGGCCCGGTGTGGAGATAGCCAGCTCCCCCTCGTATCGGGGTGTGCGCACGTGGAAGGCGATCCTGTCCCCCTCCTTGCGGACATTGGTGCCGTACACGTCGGCGGAGGGGAATTTTTGGGAGAAGGTGACCACACGGGGGCACTGCTCCGCGGCGGCGCGCACCTGCTCCACGTGGTCGCAGTCCAGGTTGACGCAGGCGTTTTTGGCCTGCTTGAAAATCAGCAGCTTGGAGTTGAGGTAGTCCTCCAGATTGGGATGCTCCACCGGGGAGATGTGATCCTCCCCGATGTTGAGGAACACCGCGCAGGTGAGATCCACCCCGATCACCCGGCCGTACTTCAGCGCCTGGCTGGACACCTCCATGGTCAGGTAGTCCGCCCCGGCGGACACGGCGTGGAACAGGTGCTTCTGGAGGTCCAGCGGCTCCGGCGTGGTCAGCTTGGCGGGCTTGCGCTCCACCCCGTCGTCGGTGACGATGGTGGACAGCAGGGCGCTCTCCCGGTGGCCCTGCCCCGCCAGCCAGGTGTCCACGATGGACTTGAAGTAGTAGGCCGTGGTGGTCTTGCCCTTGGTGCCGGTGATGCCGGTGATCTTCAGTTCCCCCGAGGGGTGGCCGAAGGCCCGGTCGGCCAGCAGGCCCATGGCCCGCCGGATGTCGGTGACCTGGATGCAGGGCAGGGGCACCTCCGGATAGACCGTCTCGCTGACGTAGGCAAAGGCCCCCTTCCCCATGGCGTCCCGCAGATACTCGGGCTTGAACTTCGCCCCCTTGCAGATAAACAGGGTGTTGGGGATCACCACTTTGGAGTCGCAGGACACCAGCGCCACCGGGCGGGTGGCGTCGGCGGCCAGGGGGGTGTCGTCCGCCACCAGCCCGTGGCGGAGCAGCAGCTGATAGTAGTCCCCCAGGGGGAGACGGGGTCGGTTCATCTGGTTCACCACCTTGTTTGGAATGGGGGATTCCTCCCCCGGGGAGTGGGCCTGCCCGGCCGGGGCACCGCTTTTGATGTCAAAAGCGGCGGGAAAACCACCAGGGCCTGCGGGCCCTGGACCCGGAGTCCATGGCGGCGGTGGGTTGTAATTGACCTGCAAAAACCAACCGCGCATCGCCGCCCGTCCCATTGGCTGGTGCTTGCGGTAATTGGGGCCCCCGCCGAAGCCCAGCGAAGCGGGTTCGGTGGGGAGAGGAGGCCCAGCGGAGGGAATGAGCTTTCGGGCCTGCCCGGAAGCGAACGATCCGTAGCTTGGGCCGACGACGTCGCGCCTCGGGTTGCACGCATCGGGATTACCCTGCAAGCCCTGAAAGTTGTTGCGTTGTACCGACTTGGCCCGCCGGGCCGCCGTCGGTGCCATGCCTCTGAAATACCACGATGTTTATGGCGGCTTGGAAACGGCGCGTCAAGGATGCCGCGCCCTACAGTGTCGCCCCCGAGCGGCGGAGGCGTCACGAAGTAAGCCTTCGCCGCCGGTAAGCTACCTGTAGAACAGCTTGGGGGGTACATCCAATAGGTTTTGGCGTTAAGAAACATGCCGGTGGCATGTTTTAGCCAAAAAGAAATCAAATATTCCTTAACCCGTGGCCCGCAGGCCCCCCTGATTGGTCGTTTCAAGGGGTGGGTGCAGGGCGGGGAAAATTGAAATTCCCCGCCCTGCCCTTTCTTTCCCCCCACTTTCTTTGGAAAGAAAGTGGGGCCGCCGGAGGCCGGTGCCTCCATGGGGCGGGCGATCACAGGTCGCCCCTACCGGCATGGCGGTTGACACGCGCGCCGCGGTCGTCGCGCGCCACGGGTCGACGACCGCGGGGCCCTAGACGGGCGGATAATATCCGCCCCTACGGGCTGTCCGTCCGGCCCAGCAGGTAGTCGGCGGAGACGTTAAAATAGTCGGCCATAGCCACAATGGTAGGTGCCATAGGCTCCCGCTCATTTTTTTCATAGCGGCAATAGGAGTTAAAGGAGATGTCCAGAACGTCCGCCATATCATGCTGTGTCAAATGCCGTTCTTTTCGCAAGGCTCGGAGACGCTCTCCTAAAATTTTCATGATACACCCCTTGACTTCCTCCATATAGAGGAATATAATCTAAATATCACCCGATTGGAGGAATTTTGGTGAACGACTTTTTACTCCATATCTACAACTACATTCTGGAGCATCTGGAGACCGACGACCCGGAATATGAGGAAAACCGCACTCGCGCGTCGGCCCAGTACGGCGCCTTGATGCAGGCCCTCCCGCCAAAACAGGCAGTACAACTGGAATCTTACCAGTACATGTCCGAAATTGCAAGGGATATGGAGCAGGAGGCCGTCTTTCTGGCCGCTTTCCGGGCGGGGCTCTACCTGGGCGCGTCGGCCCAGTGCCCATAAAGCCGCTACACCATCCGCAGCTTGTAGCCGCATGCGGTGATGCACTTCTCGGCCAGCACGTCCATGGCGTCCAGGTAGTAGTCGGGCAGGCCGTGGTAGGTGCGGTAGACGGACAGCTCGGTACAGGCCAGGATGGCCCCGCCGCACCCGGCGGCGCGCAGCCACTTGTCGATGACGGCGAACTTCTCCCGGGAGCCCTTTTCCCCCCGCTTGATCTCGTCGTAGATGATGCTCATGACCAGCTTCTGCACCTCGGGCGGGGGCGTGGCGGCCTCAATCCCCCGGGCGCCGCACTCCTTCTGGTAGATGCCGGTCTGGACGGTGCCGTCGGTGGCCAGGATGCCCACCTTTTTCTGGCCCGCCGCCGCCAGCACGCCCACGGTCTCCCTGGGCATGTGGATGAGGGGGATGGAGATCTCCCCCTGGAGCCGGTCGGCGAAGTAGTGGGAGGTGTTGCAGGGGATGGCCAGCACGGTGCAGCCCCCCCGCTCCAGCAGGCGGGCGCCCTCCAGCAGCCGCCGGTAGCAGCCCTCCGCGTCGCCCCCCAGGATGGCGGCGGTGCGGTCGGGCATGGAGGTGTCGCTCCAGATCAGGGTGGGCAGATGCTCCTGGTCGCAGGCGGCGTCGGTGCGATCCAGAATCCGCTGGTAGAAGTCCTGGGTGGCCTGGGGCCCCATGCCGCCCAGGATGCCGAGGCGCTGTTCCGTCATTTCACTTTCTCCATGCAGGAGGCGTACCAGCCCACGTAGCGGCGCTGCCCCCGCAGAATCCGCAGCTTGTGCATCAGGCCGTTGTCCGGGCCGTAGAACAGAGGGTTCACCGAGGCCCCCGCCTGATCCAGCGCCCGCATCTCCTGGTGATACTTGGGATTTACATAGTCGTAGGCCACCTGTTTGGGGATCACCCACCACAGGTGGCGGTTTTTTGTCACCGTCAGCTCGCAGGGCCTGCCCTCGATGCGATCCTCCACCAGGTACTTGGCCAGGTTGTACCCCGCGCCGGTGACGTAGTAGTTGCTCCGCCCCTGGCGGCAGTTGATCTCGAAGGCCTTGAACTTTCCATCCCGCTGGTCGAACTTGATGTCGAAGTTGGAGAAGCCGGTGAAGCGGATGGCCTCCAGGAAGCTCTTCAGCTTCTCGCACAGCTCGGGCTCCGGCTCGGTGATGATCACCGCGTGGTTGCCGATGGCGTGGCCGGTGTGCTCCTCCAGCAGCACGTGGCCCACGCACATGAGCCGCACCTTGCCGTCGGCACCGGAGTAGTTGGTCACCACCCGCATGTAGCTGTCGTCGCCGGGGATGAAGTCCTGGAGGATCAGGGAGTCCTCATACCCCGCCTCGTAGATCTGGTCGATGACCTGGTCCACCTCCTCCCGTGTGCGGAGGATGTAGGCCTTCTTCTGGGTGGGGAAGGGGTGCTTCCAGTAGGTGTCCGACTCGGCGGGCTTGACCACAAAGGGGCCGTCAAAGGGCAGGGTGAAGTCGTGGCCCATGCCCTTGTGGTACACCACGGTGGCCGGGTGGTCAATGCCGTACTGGTCACACAGCTGGTAGAACTTCTCCTTGTGGATCAGGGTCTCCAGCATGTCCAGGTTCACATAGGGCGCGATCACATTCTCCGGGTAGCTGGGCAGGTTGGCGGAGATGGCGTTGAGGTAGTTGTCCCCGCAGCCCAGCACCAGGATCTTCTTGTCTGGGAACTCCCTGGCCACCTCGGTGACGTTCTCCAGCACCTTGTCCACCCGGTCGTTGCCCTCCCGCACCCGGTAGTCGATGATCCTGCTGCCGGCGCACACGCTGGCGGGAAACATACCGTAGACGATGGTCTTGACGCCGTAAGCCTCGTGAAAGGCCCGGGCCATGCTGTAGGCGTTGATGTCGGAGCCCAGCAGCACGGGCACAAACTCAGTTGCCATGGAAATACGCCCCCTGGAAAGTAATCTCATACCAATTTTCGCCCATGGGCCGCACCTGGGCGGGGTAGTCCGCCGCCAGGCGCTCGGCCTGGGCCCGGCTCAGGCGCAGCTCCCGCCGGAGCAGCTCCCCCCCGGCGAAGCACTCGGAGAGCAGCCGGCCCAATCCGCTGTCCTCCCGCATGTTCTCTATTTTTGTCATGTTCCATTCTCCTTAAACCCTGTCCAGGGGGTATCCAAGCTGTCTGAGGTAGCTTCGCTTAAACTTCCATCGGAAGCGCCCCCGGCGCTTCCGACCCCCTGGATACGAGCCTGCGTGCCGGCGAAACGCCGGCGACTTGGCTCGATACCCCCGGTTTCGCGCCCCGTGGCGCGGGTCGGGGTGTCTTTCCGGGAAATGAATTCCCGGAAAGACGGATCTTGATTGGATTTCGCCCGCAAGGCGGGCGAAACTCTGTCAGACCGGCGGGGCGACACACAGGTCGCTCCCTACGGCAAGTCTGAAAGCCTCTCGTAGGGGCGCACCTGTGTGTGCGCCCGTCTGCCATATGTGATGCCATCAGCCGCTGGCCCGTTTGACCTGATAGACCCCCTGGATCTGGCCCAGCTTATTGATGACGCCGGTGAGCTCCGACTGATCCTTGACCTCCAGCACGATGTGGACGGTGGCGTAGCCGTCGGGCATGGAGCGGGCGGACAGGTTGGTGGTCTTGACCTTGGCCGAGGACAGGGCCATGGCCACGTCCAGGGTGAGGCCGTCCCGGTCTTTGGCGGAGATCTCCAGGGCGGTCTGGTAGGAGGACAGCTCCCCGGTGGCCCAGGACACCTTGATCCACCGGCCGGCCTCCTCCGGCTTGCGGCGGGCGGGGTCGGCGTTGGGGCAGTCGGCCCGGTGGACGGACACGCCGAAACCCCGGGTGATGAAGCCCACCACCGGGTCGCCGGGCACGGGGGTGCAGCACTTGGCGAACTTCACCAGGCAGTTGTCGATGCCCTCCACAATGATGCCGCTCTGGCCGTGCTTGCCGGTGGCCTGGACGGGGATGGGGGGCGGATTGCCGGTGGCGGGGTGGATGGACGCCTCCTGGGCGGCCTTGTCGGCGGCGGCCTGCTCGGCGTGGAGGCGATCCAGCCGGGTCATCTCGTCCTTGACCCGCACCACCGCCTTCTGGGCGGACATGCCGCCGTAGCCGATGGCGGCGTACAGCTCGTCCAGGGTGCCGAAGCGCACCTTCTTGAGGATGAAGGGGAGCACGTCCTCGGCGGTGATGGCCGCCAGGGACAGCCCGGCGTGCTTGAGCTCCGACTCAAAGGAGGCCCGGCCGGTGGCGATGTTCTCCTCCCGCCGCTCCTTCTTGAACCACTGGCGGATCTTGTTGCGGGCCTCGTTGGACTTGCAGATCTTCATCCAGTCCCGGCTGGGGCCGTGGGCGGACTTGGAGGTGATCACCTCCACGATGTCGCCGTTGTTCAGCGGGGTGTCGAAGGGCACCATGCGGCCGTTGACCTTGGCGCCGGTCATGTGGTTGCCCACGGCGGAGTGGATGTTGTAGGCAAAGTCGATGGGGGTGGCCCCGGCGGGCAGGTTGATCACGTCCCCCCGGGGGGTGAACACGAACACCTCGTCGGCAAAGAGATCCACCCGCATGGTGCGGACAAACTCCTCCGCGTCCACGTCCTGCTGGCTCTCCAGCAGCTTGCGCACCCACTCGAAGGCCTCCTCGGTGCCCAGCTTGGCGTTGGCCATGCCCTGCTTGTACTTCCAGTGGGCGGCGATGCCGTACTCAGCGGTGTGGTGCATCTCCCAGGTGCGGATCTGCACCTCGAAGGGGATGCCCTCCCGGCCGA
>NZ_JAHZDL010000070.1:0-13766 GCF_019422385.1 Flavonifractor sp. | reverse complement strand
GTACTCCATAAGGCCCCTGTCGTGAGGCAGGGGTGAAGCAAGGTGGTACCACGAAGCGGAAAGCTCTCGTCCTTGAAATTGATTCAAGGGCGTTTTTTTGTGCTCTGATTTGGGAAAACCACCTCACACGAGGAACATGAAAAGGAGAAATGCAACATGAAGAAGCTCGTCTCTCTGCTCCTGTCCGGCGCTCTGGCCGTCGGCCTGCTGGCCGGCTGCGGCGGCGGCACCGGCACCTCCCAGACCCCTGCCGGAAACTCCGAGAGCCCCGCCGCCTCCACCGAGACCGGCTCCCTGGAGGGCACCACCCTGAAGGTGGGCGCCACCCCCGCCCCCCACGCCGAGATCCTGGAGGTCGTGGTGCCCATCCTGGCTGAGCAGGGCATCACCCTGGAGATCGTCCAGTACAACGACTACGTCCAGCCCAACAACGCCGTGGAGGACGGCTCCCTGGACGCCAACTACTTCCAGCACATCACCTACATGAACGACTTCAATGATCAGAACGGCACCCACCTGGTCAGCGCCGCCGAGGTTCACTACGAGCCCATGAGCCTGTATGCCGGCAAGGTGTCCAGCCTGGACGAGCTGCCCGACGGCGCCCTCATCGGCGTGCCCAACGACGCCACCAACGAGGCCCGGGCCCTGCTGGTGCTCCAGCAGGAGGGCCTGATCACCCTGCGGGAGGGCGCCGGCATCACCGCCACCATCAACGACATCGTGGACAACCCCAAGAACCTCCAGTTCTCTGAGATGGAGGCCGCCCAGCTGCCCCTCCGCCTGGCCGATCTGGACATGGCTGTGATCAACGGCAACTACGCCATTGACGCCGGCCTGTCCATGGACGATGCCCTGGCCACCGAGTCCGCCGACGGCGAGGCCGCCCAGGCCTACGTCAACGTGCTGGCCGTCAAGGAGGGCCGGGAGACTGACCCCGCCATCCAGGCCCTGGCCGCCGCCCTGTGCAGCGACGAGGTCAAGGCCTATATTGAGGAGAACTACAACGGCGCCGTGGTCGCCGTGTTCTAAAAAGCATCCGGAAAACAGACAGCGCCCGGCACACATCGGTGTGCCGGGCGCTGTTTTGCCTCTGTTCGTGCTTGCGGCGCGCCTAGGGCTTGTTTGAAAATTGGCGATGTGTCCAGCGGCGAAGGATTTTGGGCCGCTGGCAAGCAATTTTTTCGCAGGAATCCTGACGGATTTCAAGGAAAAATTGCGCCGTCCAGGGGGCAAAAGGCCCGCCGATTGGGCATGTTGACATGTTTCAAACATGCCCGAGGCCCATAAAGCGTTATGGCTGCGGCAGGGGCTCCACCGACCGGACGGTGAGGGTGCCCCCCTCCACGGTGAAGCGGACATTCACCCCGGCGAAGTCCAGGCCGTACACCCGCGCCGGATCGTGCTGGTAGGAGGGCCGGGGATCCCGGGCCAGCACCCCTGTGAGGGCCCCACGCTTGTCCGCCGGCACCCGCTCCAGCAGCGCCGCCGGGAAGTCTACCGCCAGCGTCCTTCCGCCGGTGTTGCCGGTGAAGCCGCCGCTGGCCTCGGGATGGCAGTCGGCGTAGGGCACGTAGGGCTTGATGTCCAGGATGGGGGTGGAGTCCATGAGATCCGCCCCCGCCACCACCAGCACGTGGCCCAGCTCCGGATCCCGCTCGATGCCCAGCAGGCGCACGCAGGACAGGCCGACGGGGTTGGGCCGGAAGGGGGAGCGGGTGGCGAACACCCCCATGCGGGCGTTGCCCCCCAGCCGGGGGGGCCGGACGGTGGGAGACCAGCCCTCCCGCACCGCCTGGGAGAACTGCCAGATCAGCCAGATGTGGGAGAAGTCCTCCAGCCCCCGCAGGGCGTCGGGATTGCGGTACTCCGGCTCAAAGACCACCCGGGCCCGCAGCTCCTCCACCAGGCCGCTCTGCCGGGGTATGCCGAACTTGGTGGGAAAGTCGCTGCGGATGCGGGCGATGATTTCCATGGGGATCATGGCGTTCCCTCCTGCTTCCGCTTCGCCTTTTCCAGGGCGGCGGCCACCGCCTTGGAGGGGGCGGCGCGGTTGTTGGCCTTGAGGATGGCGGCAATCTGGCCGGTGACCTGCTCCACCTCAGCCCTGAAGGTGGAGGCGGACAGGCGCAGGGCCCCGTGGCCCAGGATGATCAGCTGCTCCGCCCCGTCGGAGGTGGCCACCCGCACCCGGTGGTGCCTCCCGATCTCGTAGGTGGCCCGCTCGATGTAGGCGTCCGCCGTCTCCGCCTCCTTGGTGTACACCACATAGATGTTGTGGTAGCGGGTGACGTCCTGGACGTTTCGGGGCACCTTGTAGGCGTCGAACACCAGGATCACCACGTTCTTTTTGAAGCCCTGGTAGTTGCTCAGAATGTCCATCAGCATCTGCCGGGCCGCGTCCAGGTTCTCCCTGGCCACTTCCTTCAGCTCGTCCCAGGCAAAGACGATGTTGTACCCGTCCACCAGCAGGTACTCCGGCCCCCTGTCCTGGGCCTTGATGCTGTACTTCTTGTCGTCCAGGCTGGTGCGGGCGGGCCTGGGCTGTGGGCGGAAGGCGTTACGCTCCACTTTTCCGTAGGTGCGCTCGAAGATGGCCTGGAGCTCCTTGTCCTGCTCCAGCGACCCGGCGTAGGACTGGGGCCGGGGCCGGGGCGGGGCGGCCTCCTCCTCCGGAGGCTCCTCCCCCAGGCGGAGGCCGCTGTCCACATGGGCGTGGGCCTTCACCTCGTCCCACTTCACGTTGTACCCCGCCCCGTGGGCGCAGAACACCGAGCCGGGCGGGTTCTCCACGTCCCGCTCCGGGTCGTAGCCCATGGCGGCCACCACCTCGTCCTGGTTGTGACAGGGGGCGTACCCCCCGCTGGTGCAGGACAGCCGTCCCCGGCCCCGGGTGTAGGCGGCCACCTCCCGGCCGTAGTCCCGCAGCTGTTCCACCGGGGCGGAGCCGGTGAGCACCGCCATGTCCCCCGCCGTCTCCGGCGGCTCCACCCGGCCGTGCATCCGCTGCAGGTCGGACAGGGCCCGGCCCACCTGTTCGGCAGGCACCTCCAGCCGGAAATTGTACCAGGGCTCCAGCAGAATGCTCTCCGCCTCCATGAGGCCCTGGCGCACCGCCCGGTAGGTGGCCTGCCGGAAGTCGCCCCCCTCGGTGTGCTTCTGGTGGGCCCTCCCCGCCACCAGGGTGATACGCATATCCGTGATGGGCGAGCCGGTGAGCACCCCGGGGTGGGAGCGCTCGGCCAGGTGGGTGAGCACCAGCCGCTGCCAGTTGATGTCCAGCATGTCCTGGGGGCAGGCGGAGGTGAGCACCAGCCCGCTGCCCCGGGGCAGGGGCTCCATCAGCAGGTGCACCTCGGCATAGTGGCGCAGGGGTTCGTAGTGGCCCACGCCCTCCACCGCCCCGGCGATGGTCTCCCGGTAGACGATGCCCCCCTGGCCGAAGGACACCTCCATGCCGAACCGCTCGGCGATCAGGCGCTGGAGGATCTCCAGCTGCACCTCCCCCATGAGCTGCACGTGGAGCTCCCCCAGCCGCTCGTTCCACACCAGGTGGAGCTGGGGATCCTCCTCCTCCAACTGCCGCAGCTTCTGGAGGGCGGTGTGGGGATCCTGCCCGGCGGGGAGCACCACCTGATAGGTGAGCACCGGCTCCAGGGCGGGGGGCAGAGCCTCCGCCTCCGCCCCCAGGCCCTCCCCGGCCGCGGTGGCGCTCAGGCCGGTGACGGCGCACACCGTCCCCGCCGCCGCCTCGTCCACTGCCTGGAACTTGGCGCCGGAGTAGATGCGGAGCTGATCCACCTTCTCCTCCCAGCCGGGGCCGGACAGCAGAGCCTTGACCTTCAAAGAGCCGCCGGTGATCTTCATCCAGGTGAGCCGCGCCCCCTGGCTGTCCCGGGAGATCTTGAACACCCGGGCGGCGAAGTCGGGGCCGTACCGGGGCCGGGGGGCGTAGTGCTCCAGCCTCTGGAGGAACTCCGCCACCCCCTCCAGCTTCAGGGCCGAGCCGAACCAGCAGGGGAAGAGCTTGCGCCGGGCGATCAGGGCGGTGAGGGCGCCGTCGTCCAGGGCCCCGTCCTCCAGGTAGCGCTCCAGCGCGTCCTCGTCGCAGACGGCGGCCTGCTCCTGTATCTGCTCCGCCGGGGCGGCAAAGTCCACGCACCCCTCGTCCAGCCTGCTTTTCAGCTCGGAGAGCAGGGCGTCCCTGTCCGCCCCGGCCAGATCCATCTTGTTGATAAAGAGAAAGGTGGGCACCCCGTACCGCTCCAGCAGCTTCCACAGGGTGTGGGTGTGGCCCTGCACCCCGTCGGTGCCGCTGATGACCAGAATGGCGCAGTCCAGCACCTGGAGGGTGCGCTCCATCTCGGCGGAGAAGTCGGCGTGGCCGGGGGTGTCCAGTAAGGTGAGCTCCGCCCCCTCCAGGGGGAGGATGGCCTGCTTGGAGAAGATGGTGATCCCCCGCTCCCGCTCCATGGGATCCGTGTCCAGAAAGGCGTCCTTATGGTCCACCCGCCCCAGCTTTTTCAGCCGCCCGCAGGTGTAGAGCAGCCCCTCGGACAGGGTGGTCTTGCCCGCGTCCACGTGGGCCAGGATGCCGATTACCAGTTTGTCCATGTATCGCAGTCCTTTGCGTTGGAGTGTACAATCAGATCTAGTATAGCATGTACCGTCTGTGCGGGGCAAATAATTTCTGACCGGAGGCCCGCCTGCGCGGCGGGTGACCACAGGCCGCCTCTACGGATCATTACCACAACCGCCAAAGTTTTTCAGTGGCATGGCACCGACGGCGGCCCGGCGGGCCAGGCCGGTACAGCGTAACAGCCATCAGGGCTTGCAGGGTAATCCCGATGCGTGCCACCCAAGGCGCGGCAGCGCCCGTTACGAAACTGCCTGAAAAACTTGCGGCAATTCGGGCCCGGTCTTTGCCCTGTCCGTACAGCCCACCGCCGCCATGAGCCTCCGTACTGGGGGCGCCGGGGGCACTCCCCCGGCCCCTTCTTTTTCCCCATTTCTTTGGGAAGAAATGGGGACGCCCGCCGCGCAGGCGCGCCCCGCGAGGGGGCACCCTCCATGAGCGGGCGACCACAGGTCGCCCCTGCGGGCCTGGCGGTTGACACGCGCGCCGGGGTCGTCGCGCGCCACGGGCCGGTGGTTCCGGGGCGGGCGGCGCGTCAAGGATGCCGCGCCCTGCAGGCGGTGTAAGTCGAAGATCGAAAAATTTTCGCCATCCGTGCAACAAACCGGCCCGCTCAGGGGTGTTATGGGCAGAAAGGGGGAGAGGCCATGGAACAAGAGGAGGCAAGAGCGGCGGTGGAGCGGTACGGCCCCATGGTGTACCGCCTGGCCCTGGCCCAGACCCACAGCGCCCACGACGCCGACGACGTGTTTCAGGAGGTGTTCCTCCGCTACGTGCGCAGGGCCCCCGATTTTACGGAGGAGGAGCACCGGAAGGCGTGGCTGCTGCGGGTGACGGCCAACTGCTGCAAGAAGCTCCGCGGCTCCTTCTGGAACAAGCACACCGTGGCCCTGTCGGAGGCCATCCCGGCCCAAAATGAGGGGGAGGGCGAGCTGCTGGAACTGCTGGACGCCCTGCCGGAGAAGTACCGATCGGTGCTCCACCTCTACTATTATGAGGGGTATGCCACCGACGAGATCGCGGCCCTCCTGGGCCGCAGGGCGGCGACGGTCCGCAGCCAGCTCTCCCGGGGACGGGCTCTGCTGCGGGACGCGTGGAAAGGAGCGGAAGACGTATGACGGAACAGGACTATCGCAGGCTCTTTGACCGGGTGTCCCCCGGGCCGGAGCTGGTGGGGCGCACCATAAAAGCCGCCGAAGGCGGCGTGCGCCCCCGGCGGCGGGCCCCTCTGCGGCGGCTGGCAGCGCTGGCGGCCTGTGTGGGTCTGGTGTTGGGGCTGTTCAACTATCAAGCCCTGGCCGCCGGGGCGGAGCGGGTGTTGCACTATTTCTTCGGCGTGGGTGCGGCGGAGCAGGAGGAATCCCTGCTGATCCAGGAGGAGGCCCTCAGCATGGAAAACAGGGAGAATCTGTTCTTGATCGAAGGCGCCTACCAGCGGGACGGACTGCTCACGGTCCCCTTGGACGTGCTCTCCCGGTCGGAGACGCCCGACCGGGTATGGGACCGGCAGAAGTTCCGCATGACTGTGTACGGCGCGGACGGAGAAAAGCTGCCCTGTGTGGTGCGTACCGCCGAAGGGGAGCTGACAGAGGTCGCGAATTCCGGGCGGGTCGAGGAT
Source organism: Flavonifractor sp. (assembly GCF_019422385.1). Lineage (NCBI taxonomy): Bacteria > Bacillati > Bacillota > Clostridia > Eubacteriales > Oscillospiraceae > Flavonifractor > Flavonifractor sp. The sequence goes on along the minus strand of NZ_JAHZDL010000070.1, from coordinate 7,515 downwards.
TTTTCCCCGCTGGAGGGTTGGCTCTCGTGGCTGAGCCAGACCTATCTGCCCCAGGGCTACGCCAACGGCGGCAGCATGGCGTGTCTGATGAAGGTGCCGCAGGGGCAAACAGGTCCCTACACCTTTGAGGTGGAGGCCTACTCCATCAGCGACGGCTGGGGGGAGGTCCTCTGGAGCGGAACACTTGCGCTGGACACGCCCCAGGCCCTGGACTCCTTCCAGACCAGCTGGGAACTGGGAGAGGGCACCGTCACCGCTCTGGTAGCGGCCAACGGGCACAGTGTGGCCTTCTACGCCCGACTCGATCCGGAGCGGACAGAGTCTGGGGAGTATCTAGTCCAACTGGTTGTGCCCGAGGTGTGGTTTGTCGACGAGGAAGGCAACCGCTATCAGGGCTATATGCGCCGGTACACTCTAGCGGAGGAGTATCTGCCCGAGTTCCGTCTGGTGGGGGAGCCAGAGGGAGAGATCGTGGCTATCGAAGTGGAGCAGGTGGGGTACAGCATCGCCCGCACCACCCGACCGCTGGACAGCGATGAACGGCAGTATTACCCTGTCTATAAGGAGCTGGACTGGGTCATCTCCCTGTCCTGAGCCTAATTTTTCAAAAGAGGAAAATCCGCCGGTAAACCGGCGGATTTTCCTCTTTTACCGTTCCACTGCCGGGACTCATCTGGTTTCCGGCTGCTGTCCCACCCGCCAGGCCAGATAGGCGGCCCGGCCGGTCTCGTAGAGGTTGTTGCCCTGGCTGTCGATGACCACGGTGAGGGGGAGGTTCTCCACCTCCAGCTCCCGAACGGCCTCGGCCCCCAGATCCTCGTAGCACACCAGCTTGGCGGACTTGACGCACCGGCTGAGGAGGGCCCCCGCCCCGCCGATGGCCCCGAAGTACACCGCGCCGGTCTCCTGCATGGCCTGGATGACCTCCGGCCCCCGCCTGCCCTTGCCGATCATACCCAGCTGCCCCAGCCGGAGCAGGGTGGGGGAGTAGGCGTCCATACGGTAGCTGGTGGTGGGCCCGGCGGAACCGATGGCCTGCCCCGGCCGGGCGGGTGTGGGCCCCACGAAGTAGATCACGGCACCCTGGATGGGGAAGGGCATGGGCTTCCCCTCCGCCGCCAGGGCGCACAGCCGCTTGTGGGCCGCGTCCCGGGCGGTGTAGACGGTTCCGGACAGCAGCACGCTCTCCCCCGCCCGCAGGGAGGCGGCGGCCTCTTTCGTCAGGGGGGCGGTGATTTGCCTTGCCATACTACAACACCTCCGTCTGATGCCGGGCCACGTGGCAGTTGATGTTCACCGCGCAGGGCAGGCCGGCGATGTGGGTGGGCAGGGTCTCGATGTGCACCGCCAAGGCGGTGGTGCGGCCGCCGAAGCCCTGGGGCCCGATGCCCAGGGCGTTGATTTTGTCCAGCAGCTCGGACTCCAGCTCCGCGTAGAAGGGCTTTTGGTGGTGGCTGCCCATGTCCCGCAGCAGGGCCTTCTTGGCCAGCAGGGCGCACTGGTCGAAGGTGCCGCCGATGCCCACCCCCACCACGATGGGCGGGCAGGGGTTGGGGCCGGCCTGCTCCACCGTGTCCAGGATAAACTGCTTGACCCCCTCCACCCCGTCGGAGGGGCGGAGCATGGCGATGCGGCTCATGTTCTCGCTGCCGAAGCCCTTGGGGGCCACGGTGATTTTGATCCGGTCGCCGGGTACCAGCTCCACGTGGAGCATGGCGGGGGTGTTGTCCCCGGTGTTCACCCGATCCAGGGGGTCGGCCACCACCGACTTGCGCAGGTACCCGTCGGCGTAGCCCCGGCGCACCCCCTCGTCCACCGCCGCCCGGAGATCCCCGGTGATGTGGACGTCCTGCCCCACCTCCAGAAACACGCAGGCCATGCCCGTGTCCTGGCAGATGGGGGTGCCGCCCCCGATGGCGTCGTTTTCCAGGATGCGGTCCAGGATCTCCCGGGCCGCCGGCCAGTCCTCCGCCTCCCGGGCGGCGGCGATGGCCTGCGTCACATCCTCTGTCAGATGGGTGTTGGCCCGGATGCACAGCCGGGCCACCGCCTCGGTGACGGCCCCGGCGCTCAGTTCACGCATATTCCATACTCCCTTCCCGCGCCCCGTGTACCCCGGGGCGCGCTGTCCTGTCCGGCCGGTTGGGCTCACTCCGCCCCGCCGGCGGTGCGGTAGAGGCGGCAGGGCCGGCCGCCGGTGTCGTAGTTGACGGTGCTGACGGCCTCCCCCCGCTCCACCAGGTAGTTGACGTACCGGCGGACGGTGACGGCGGACAGGCCGGTGGCCCGGGACAGGGCCTCGCTGGGCAGGCCCTGGGGCGGTGCCTGGCGCAGGCAGGCCCGCACCTTCTCCAGGGTGCTCTCCTGGAGGCCCTTGGGGATCTGCCGCTCCCCCGCCGGGGCGGAGGAGAAGAGCCTGTCCAGAGCGCTCTGCGCCACCGTCTCCCCCGCCACCGCCTCCCGGTGGCGGCAGAAGGTGTCCAGGGCCTGCTGGAACCGCTCCACGGTGAAGGGCTTCACCAGGTAGTCCACCACCCCCATTTTCAGCAGGGTGTCCACGGTGGCGCCGTCGTTGGCGGCGGTGACCATGACCGCGTCGATGCCGATGCCCCGCCTCCGCAGCTCCCGCAGCAGCTCCGCCCCGGTGAGCAGGGGCATGTATACGTCCAGCACCGCCAGCTCCGCCGGGTTCTGCTCCAGCCACTCCAGGGCGGCGCGGCCGTCCTGGAAGGTCTGAACCACCCGGAAGCGGGGATCCCGCTCCACATAGGTGCGGTCCAGCAGGGCCACCATGGGGTCGTCCTCCACGATTACAACGCGGTACATGTCACTCACTCCTTGGCCGCCGGGGGCTTCTCCCGGCGGAAGCTGACGAAAATGGAGGTGCCCACCCCCTGCTCCGACTCCACCCGGATCTGGCCCCGGTAGGCGTCCACCACCTCCCGCACCAGGGACAGGCCGGTGCCCCGGCCGGCCCCCTTGGTGGAGGTACCCCGCTGGAAGAGCTTCCGCCGCATGCCGGCGGGGATGCCGGGGCCGGTGTCCTCCACGCACAGCAGCAGGCTGTCCGCCCCCTCCCGGATGCTGACGGAGATGGACTTGTCCACCCGCCGGGACTGGTTCAGGGCCTCAATGGCGTTCTCGATCAGGTTGCCCAGCACGGTGACGTAGGCGTCGGGGGACAGCCAGGCGCTGTCGGCGGACAGGGCGCTCTCCCGATCCAGGGTGAGGGAGATGCCCAGCTCGGCGGCCCGGCTGGTCTTGCCCACCAGCAGGGCGGCCACCGACGGCTCCCGGATCTGGTGCATGATGCGGCTCACCGCCTCCCGCTGGGTGCGGGTGGTGTCCATGATGTAGGCCTGGGCCTTCTCCGGCTCCCCGATCTGGAGCAGGCCCAGGATCACGTGGAGCTTGTTCATGAACTCATGGGTGTAGGCCCGCATGGCGTCCACCATGTGGCGCACGCCGGTGAGATCGTCGGCCAGGCGGGCCACCTCGGTGCGGTTGCGGAAGATCCCCACCGCCCCGGCCAGCTTCCCGTCCTCGTAGATGGGCACCCGGTCGGAGAGGATCTGCACCTCCCGCAGGGACTTCATGCTCACGTTGTACTCCGGCACCCCGGTGCGCAGGATCCGATCCAGGGTGGAGGCGGGGTAGACCGCGCGGAGGGGCCTGCCCACGGCGTCCGGCTTCAGGGAGAGCATCTGGGCGGCGGCGGCGTTGAAGAAGATCACCCGGGCCTCCTTGTCAATGGCCAGGATGCCCTCCTCCAGGGCCTCCAGGATGTCCTCCCGCTGGAGAAACCGGCGGGCGAAGGCATCGGGCTCATAGCCCAGCAGGGCGGTCTTGATGCGGCGGGACAGCCGCTGGGCCAGCAGGGCGGCCACCCCCGCCGCCAGCGCCCCCATGGCCAGCACCCGCAGCACGGTGGACAGGGTGACGCTGGCCAGGGAGCGCAGGTAGAGCCCCACCACCACGTAGCCGATGACCTGCCCCTCCCGGTTCCGGATGGGGGCATAGGCCGAGTGCTCCGAGCCCAGGGGGCCGGTCTCGTTGGAGGTGTAGGGCCCCTCCCCCGCCAGGGCCCGGTACTGGGCGTCGCCGGGGTAGCTACGCCCCACCATGGCGGAGTCGGGGGCATAGCGGAGGATGTTCTGCGTGTCCCCCACCAGGATCAGATCGATGTCGGAGGTGTTGGCCGTGGCCGCGTCCAGGAACTCCGCCAGCTCCGCCCGGGACGCCTCCCCCTCCAGGGCCTGGCGCAGCAGCGGGGACTGGGAGAGCACCGAGGCGGAGTTGACCAGGTTGTTGTCCAGGGCGGTCTGCTCCCCCTGCAGGGTGACAAAGAGGGTTCCCGCCAGGGTGATGGCCACCGAAACGGCCACAATGGCCAGGCTCAGCCGCAGGAGCTGGGCGCGGATGGAGCTGCGGGCCTGCTTGGACATGGGGGCGCCTCCTTCCTCCGGAATTCCGTGTGGGTCTAGTATACTCCACCGCCGGCCCCGCCGCAAGGGCGGGATCGCCCCCGTCGGCAGGGCTGCACAGTTATTTTCCAGAATTTAGGGTAACCTTTCGGCGCATCTCACAATTACGAAGCCGCCGCAGTATGTGCTATGGTCATCTCCGTTCGCCCCAGCGGCGGAGAGAAAGGGGAGTTTACCATGCCCCAGAACAAACGAGAGAGTCTGATCTACACGGTGCTGATGTGCTTTGTCATGGTGCTGTGGATGAGCCTTTACAACGCGGCCCTCCGGCACGGCGGACCGGGCCTGCCGGCACTCACCGCCGGGTGGCTGGGCTTCCCCTTCGCCTATGTGTTCGCCATGTGCTGCGACTGGTTCCTGGTGTCCCGGCTGGCCAAGGGCTTCGCCTTCCGCTTCCTGGTCAGGCCCCGGGACAGCGCGTTGAAAAAGGTGCTCTGCATCTCCTGCTGCATGGTGGTGCCCATGGTGCTGCTCATGAGCCTGTACGGCGCCTGCGAGGGGGCGGTGCACACCGGCGCCTGGGGCAGCGTGCCCCTGGCGTGGCTGGTCAACATCCCCCGCAATTTTATCATGGCCCTGCCCTTCCAGCTGCTCATTGCCGGCCCGCTGGTGCGGAAGGTGTTCCGCGCCGTCTTCCCCGAGGGCACGGTTGCGGCGTGAGTGTTTTCGAAAGTTTTTTTACTTTCGAAAGGCTTCCCAAATCCGGCAAAGGGGCGTAGGATAGCCCACGCGAAATCGAGGTGATGTGTGTTTGCTGGAAGCATTCAAGGAATCTCTGGTCAGTGAGCTGGGCAACAAGACCGCCTTCACCATCCCGGTGCTGGGCGGCATCCCGGTGGCCGACTCGGTGGTGGTGTCGTGGATCATCATGGCGCTGCTGACGGTGCTCTCCCTGGTGCTGACCCGGAAGCTGAGCGTGCGCAGCCCCGGCAGGGTGCAGGCCGCGCTGGAGTGGGCGGTGCAGTTCCTCAACGGCTTTGTCAAGACCAACATCGGCAGCCGCTGGCGGCCCTTCGCCCCCTGGCTGGGCACCGTGGCCCTGTACATCGGCCTGTCCAACCTCATCGGCATCTTCGGCCTGACGCCCCCCACCAAGGACATCAGCGTCACCACCGCCCTGGCGGTGCTGAGCATGCTGCTCATCTACGGGGCCCAGTTCCGGTACAACGGGCTGCTGGGCGGGCTGAAAAAGTTTGCAGAGCCCATGCCCCTGCTGCTGCCCATCAACCTGATGGAGGTGGTCATCCGGCCCCTGGCCCTGTGCATGCGTCTGTTCGGCAACATCCTGGGCGCCTACATCATCATGGAGATGCTCAAGTTCGTGGCGCCGGCGGTGCTGCCCGCCGTGTTCAGTATCTACTTCGACCTGTTCGACGGCCTGATCCAGACCGTGGTCTTTGTGTTCCTCACCACGCTCTTCACCGGCGAGGGCATCAAGGAAGAGGAGTAAATCCCACCGAGCAAAGAAATCTGAGGAGGAAATCACTATGAACATCGCTATCATCGCTGCGGCTATCGCCGTCTTCACCGGCATCGGCGCCGGCATCGGCATCGGCTTCGCCACCGGCAAGGCCAGCGAGGCCATCGCCCGCCAGCCCGAGGCCTCCGGCAAGATCAACAGCGCCCTGCTGCTGGGCTGCGCCCTGGCCGAGGGTACCGCCATCTTCGGCTTCATCACCGCGCTGCTGATCATCTTCGTGGGTTAAAGGGGGCGGCCCCAGTGCTGGAATTCAGCCCCTCCACCATTTTCTTTACCATACTCAACCTGCTGGTGCTCTACTTCATCCTGCGCAAGCTCCTCTTCGGCCGGATCAACGCCGTGCTGGAGCAGCGGGCCAAGCTGGTGCAGGAGGAGATCTCCTCCGCTGAGGCCAAGCACCAGCAGGCCCAGGCCCTCCGGGACGAGTACGAGGGCAGGCTCACCGACGCCCGGCAGGAGGCCGCCAAGATCGTGGCCGAGGCCCAGAACCGGGGGCAGCGGGCCTACGAGGCCAGGCTGGCCCAGGCCGAGGACGACGCCCGGCGGGTGCAGGCCGAGGCGGAGAGCCGGCTCGCCACCGAGCGGGAGAACATGCTCCGGGGCGCCCGGAACGAGGTGGCCTCCCTGGCCCTGCTGGCCGCCGCCAAGGCGGCCCAGACCGCCCTGAACGCGGACAGCGACCGGGCCCTGGTGGACGCCTTCCTGGCGGAAGTGGGTGAGCCCCATGAGTGAGCTGACCCGCCGCTACGCCCAGGCCCTCTATCAGGTGTGCCCCGACGAGGACGGCCTGCGGGAGACCGCAGGGGCCCTGATGGGGGACGCCGCGCTGTGGGAGGCGCTGACCTCCCCGGCGGTGGAGCCGGAGGCGAAGGGCCGGGTGCTGGCCCGGCTGCCCGCCCTGGACGGCCACGGCCTGCTGCTGCGGTTCTACCGCCTGCTGGCCTCCAAGGGCCGCATGGCCCTGCTGCCCGCGATCCTGGAGGATTTCCACGGCGCGGCCCTGGCCGACCGGGGCTGCGCCCGGTGCGTGATCACCTGCGCCCGGGCCCCCGGGGAGGAGGAGCTGAACAAGCTCCGCACCGCCCTGTGCCGGCTCCACCACAAGAAGGACATCCAGTTCGACGTCCGGGTGGAGCCGGCGCTGCTGGGGGGCTTCACCCTGGACATCGAGGGCGTCACCTATGACAAGAGCGTCCGGGGGGCGCTGCGCCGCCTGGGGCGGCAGCTGGAAGAGAGGCGAATGGCATGACAAAGACCAGACCGGAGGAGATTGTCTCCATCCTGCGGGAGGAGATCTCCGATTACGATACCAAAGTCCGCCGGGACGAGACCGGCACCGTCCTGGAGGTGGGCGACGGCATCGCCACCGTCTACGGCCTGGACAAGGCGGTGTACGGCGAGCTGGTGGAGCTGGACACCGGCGTGACGGGCATGGTGATGAACCTGTCCCGGGACAGCGTGGGCGTGGTGCTGCTGGGCAGCGAGGCCGGCGTGAAGGAGGGCACCGTGGTGCGCCGCACCGGCCGGGCCGCCGACGTGCCCGTGGGCGAC
>NZ_JAHZDL010000007.1:0-51139 GCF_019422385.1 Flavonifractor sp. | reverse complement strand
AGTCGTCGGTGGTGCGGATGAACCGGTCGTTGGAGATGTTCATCAGCTTCCACAGATCCTTGACCCCCTGGGGGCCCTCCACGATGCGGTCTACAAACTTCTTGGGGGAGACGCCGGCCTCCCTGGCCTTGTCCTCGATCTTCTGGCCGTGCTCGTCGGTGCCGGTGAGGAACATCACGTCATAGCCGGTGAGGCGCTTGTACCGGGCCATGGCGTCGGTAGCCACGGTGCAGTAGGTGTGGCCGATGTGCAGCTTGTCCGAGGGGTAGTAGATGGGGGTGGTGATATAAAAGGTCTTTTTCTCAGGGTTCATCGGGCGTTCCCTCCGTCGTGTCATTGGTATCGTTTTCCGCCTGGGCCGGAAGCTCCGGCCGGCCGGCGTTGTACAGCAGGGTGATGGCCGACACCGCCAGGTAGACGATGGCGAAGGCGTAGAGCAGGGTGAAGCCCAGCTCATGCCCGTCGGCCAGGGTGGTGATGGAGAAGTAGATCCCCAGCAGGGCGAAGAACACCGCCCAGAAGGGGCGGCCCTTGGTGAAGGCGAAGGCGGCGTGGAAATAGAGCCCCAGCAGGGAGGCGATGATGGCGAAGAGCTCAAACACGTAGTCCAGCTGCACCGGGTCGCCGGCCCGCACCTGGTAGGCGGCGATGAGCCACACACAGCAGGCGTAGGCGGGCAGCAGCAGGGTGAAGTTGAGCTTCCCCCTGCCCAGGCCCTTGAAGTTGTTCTGCACCGTGCCCATCACGCAGAAGCCGGCCGCCAGGGCCAGGGCGGCCACCAGCAGGTTGGTGTACACCCGGTCGGGCCCGGCCTGGAAGAACTCGTACACCAGCAGGGCCGCCGCGGCCAGCAACAGGAAGGCGCTGAGAATGCCGGCGGTGGCGTAGGCGGTGTTTCCCTTGGCCTGGAAGGCCTGGTCATAGCCGGTGAAGGCCGGGTATTTGCCCCGGCATAGCAGGGCCAGCACAACGGCCATGACCACCGACAGCACAATGAGGGCCATGGTGGCGGGGGCCCCGTCGATGGGCAGGCCGGTGTCCGCCTCAAAGGCGGTGGCCAGCTCCCAGCGGCGGAAGGCGAAGCCCACCACGCCGCCCGCGGCGGCCACGGCGGGCAGCAGGATTTCTTTTCGCATAGTCCGCGTCCTTTCGGATTGAAGTGATATCGAAAATATAGTATAGCACACTTTGCCAAAAAGTGCACCATTTTTGTGGATTTCTCAGCGCCGCAGGTGGCCGGTGTCTCCGGCCGCAGCCGGAGCCGCAAAAAGCCCTTTGGGGATTGACATATCTTTGTTTTGTGCTATAACTGCCTTTGTAGAACCTGTAAAAGTGCCGGCGCATGGTATGAAATGGGCGGCTCGGGGAAGCGCCCACGGCGGGAGGTCGGAAGAGATGAGGCATGGGAATTTCTGCAAACAGTGCGGGACGGAGAACGCCCCGGAGGTGCGGTACTGCCAGGGCTGCGCGGCATGGCTGGAGTCCAGGCCGCCCCTGCTGGACTCTCTGGATCTCCGCTGGCTGGCCGGCGTCGGGCGGCGGGACGTGAACGTGGCGCCCCTGTTCACCGCGGAGCCGGCGCCCGGCCCGGCGGCCCGGGCCAGGGTGGTTCCCCTCCCGGACGGAAGCTGGTACTGCCCCGACTGCGGGAGGAAAAACGCGCCCCGCGCCCTCTTTTGCGGCGGCTGCGGCCGGGAGCTGTAAACATATATCTTGTCATGCCGTGCGGCGGCGGGAAGAGGACTCTTCCCGCCGCCGCGCTGTGTCACAGCCGCAGGCCCTTGATGTCCTTGATGCGGGAGAGGATGATGTTGCAGCTCAGGCCCGTCACCCCCGGCAGGCGGTGGATCACCCCGTCCAGGAAGGCCTCCAGCTCCTCCTGCCCCGCCGCCACGGCGTGGACGTGGAGCTTGTTGTTGCCCGACACCTGGTAGATCTGGGTCACCGTCTCGTTGTCCCGCAGGGTATCCACCACCCGGGGGAACCAGGCGGGCTCCACCTCAATCTCGAAGTAGCAGGACACCGCCCCGCTGATGCGCTGGGGGTTGACGATGGTGGTGTACTCCTCGATGACCCCCCGCTCCTCCAGGGCGCGGATGCGGGCCTTCACCGCCACCCGGGACAGGCCCACCGCCTCCCCCAGGTCGGAGTAGGACATGCGGGCGTTGTGGATGAGCAGCTCCACAATGCGCCGGTCGGTATCGTCCAGGCCGCTGAGAAACACGCCGACCCCTCCTCTGTCACAGTCTGCCTGTATCTTATCCCGGTATGGAGAAAAACGCAAGCGTCCCCTTGTATTTTCCGCAGAAATTTGCTATGATGCTTACGAAAAGAAATTTATAACTTGCGTTTTGAAAGGAGAGAGGGCCGTGCAGGTGGATCTCACCCGGGGCGGCATCACCCGCCCCATGCTGGCCTTTGCCGCGCCCATGATCGCGGGCAACCTGCTCCAGCAGTGCTACAACATCGCCGACACTCTCATCGTGGGCCGGGCTCTGGGCCCGGCCGCCCTGGCGTCGGTGGGCTTCGCCTTCACCCTGATGACCTTCCTCACCTCGGTGCTGCTGGGCCTGTGCATGGGCAGCGGCGCCCTGTGGTCCATGCTCTACGGCGCCGGGCGGGAGGAGGAGCTGAAGCGGTGCCTCTTCGCCTCCTTTGTGTTCATCGGGGCGGTGGCGGTGGCCCTCAACATCGGGGTGCTGGCGCTGCTGGAGCCTGTCATGTCCCTGCTCCAGACCCCGGCCGAGGCCTGGGAGCAGACCCACGCTTACCTGCGGGTGGTGCTGCTGGGCATCTGCTTCACCTTTGTGTACAACTACTTTGCCTGCCTGCTGCGCTCGGTGGGCAACTCGGCGGCCCCGCTGGTGTTCCTGGGGGTGTCCACGGCGGTGAACATCGCGCTGGATCTCTGGTTTGTGCTGGGCCTGGGCTGGGGGGTGGCCGGCGCCGCCGGGGCCACGGTGATCGCCCAGGGGGCCTCCGCCGCGGGCATCGCGTGGTACAGCTGGCGGCGGGTGCCCTTCCTCCGCCTGGAAAAGCGCCACTGCGCGGTGCGGCGGGGGGAGCTGGGGCGCATCATCAACTACTCCCTGCTCACCTGCGTGCAGCAGTCGGTGATGAACTTTGGCATCCTGATGGTGCAGGGGCTGGTGAACTCCTTCGGGGTCAATGTCATGGCCGCCTTCGCCGCGGCGGTGAAAATCGACGCTTTCGCCTATCTCCCCGTCCAGGACTTCGGCAACGCCTTCTCCACCTTCGTGGCCCAGAACACCGGGGCGGAGCAGCCGGAGCGGGTGCGCCGGGGCCTGCGGGCCGCTGCGGCCACCTCCCTGGTGTTCAGCCTGGCGGCCTCGGCCCTGGTGTGCCTCTTCGCCGCCCCCCTCATGACCATCTTCGTCAGTCCGGAGGAGACGGAGATCATCGCCATCGGCGTGCAGTACCTGCGCATCGAGGGGGCCTGCTACTGCGGCATCGGCATCCTGTTCCTGTTCTACGGCCTGTTCCGGGGGACCGGGCGGCCGGGGGTGTCGGTGGTGCTCACCGCCGTCTCCCTGGGCACCCGGGTGGCCCTGGCCTACCTCCTCTCCCCCATCCCCGCCGTGGGCCTGCTGGGCATCTGGTGGGCGGTGTCCATCGGCTGGGGCCTGGCGGATCTGATCGGGCTGGGGTTCTGGCTCCGCCGGAAGAGGGCCGCGCCCGCCCTGTAACGCAGCACCGCCGGATCGCAGAAGCGATCCGGCGGTGCCGTATGGTTCGGATTACTGGGCGCTCTGGCTCTCCAGATACTCGTCGTAGGTCATCTTCCGGTCGATGAGCTGCCCCTCGGGGGTGAAGTCAAACACCCGGTTACAGACGGTCTGGATCAACTGGTGGTCATGGGAGGCCACCAGCACGTTGCACTTGACGGCCTCCAGGCCGTTGTTCAGGGCGGCGATGGACTCCAGATCCAGGTGGTTGGTGGGCTGATCCAGCAGCAGCACGTTGGCGCCGGAGAGCATCATGCGGGAGAGCATGCACCGCACCTTCTCGCCGCCGGAGAGCACCTTCACGGGCTTGTACACCTCGTCCCCGGAGAAGAGCATCCGGCCCAAAAAGCCCCGGAGATAGGCCTCGTGGGGGTCGGAAGACCACTGGCGCAGCCACTCCACCAGGTTGTCGTCACAGTCCTGGAAGAATTTCGTGTTGTCCTTGGGGAAGTAGGAGAAGGTGGCGGTCTGGCCCCACTTGACGGTGCCCTCGTCGGGCTCCATCTCGCCGGTGAGGATCTGGAACAGGGCGGTGTGGGCGTTCTCGTTGTCGCCCACGAAGGCGATCTTGTCCCCGTGGCCCACGATGAAGCTCACCTTGTCCAGCACCTTCACCCCGTCGATGGTCTTGCTGACGTCGGTGACGAACAGGATGTCCTTGCCCACCTCCCGGTCGGGGGAGAAGGCCACCCAGGGGTAGCGGCGGGAGGAGGCGGGGATCTCCTCCAGCGTGATCTTCTCCAGCAGCTTGCGCCGGGCGGTGGCCTGCTTGGACTTGGACTTGTTGGCGGAGAAACGGGAGATGAACTCCTTCAGCTCCTGGGCCTTCTCCTCGTTCTTCTTGTTCTGGTTCTTCATCAGGTTCTGCATCAGCTGGGAGGCGTCGTACCAGAAGTCGTAGTTGCCCACATACATCTTGATCTTGTTGTAGTCGATGTCCACGATGTGGGTGCAGATGGTGTTGAGGAAGTGCCGGTCGTGGCTCACCACGATCACGGTGCCCTCAAAGTCCAGCAGGAAGTCCTCCAGCCAGTTGACGGCGTTGATGTCCAGGTTGTTGGTGGGCTCGTCCAGCAGCAGGATGTCCGGATTGCCGAACAGGGCCTGGGCCAGCAGCACCTTCACCTTCAGCCGGGGATCCAGGGTGGCCATGGCGCTCTGGTGGTACTCGGTGCCCACGCCCAGGCCCTGGAGGATGCGGCTGGCGTCGCTCTCCGCCTCCCAGCCGCCCAGCTCGGCGAACTCCTCCTCCAGTTCGCAGGCCCGGATGCCGTCCTCCTCCGTCATCTCCTCCTTCTCGTAGAGGGCGTCCTTCTCCTTGCCGATGTCATACAGGCGCTGGTTGCCCATGATGACGGTGTCCATCACGTTGTAGGCGTTGTAGGCGTTCTGATCCTGCTTGAGCACCGACATGCGGGTCTTGGGCAGGATGGACACCTCGCCGGAGGTGGGCTCCAGCTGGCCGGAGAGGATCTTCAGGAAGGTGGACTTGCCCGCGCCGTTGGCGCCGATGATGCCGTAGCAGTTGCCCTTGGTAAACTGGAGATCTACGTGGGAAAAGAGGGGCTGGCCGCTGTAGGCCAGGCCCAGATCGGAAACTGTAATCATGTCGTACTCCTTATGATTGATAAAAACGGAACATTACCATGCGGAGCGCATTATACCATAGATCCCCCGCGGGGGCTAGAGAAAAAATGGACAAGACCGCCCTTTTGTGGTGTAATAGATTGCATAAAAGGAGCGCAAGGAGGTAAAAAGCGGTGGATGAGACGAGACGCTGCCCCTGGGCGAAGTCGGAGCACGAGGCCGCCTACCACGACGAGGAGTGGTGCCGGCCCTGCCGGGACGACAAGGCCCTGTTCGAGCTGCTGGAGCTGGAGGGCTTCCAGGCCGGGCTGACCTGGCGGCTGATCCTGGAGCGGCGGCAGGCATTAAACGCCGCCTTCGCCGGGTTTGACCCGGCGGTGCTGGCGAACTGGGGGGAGGCGGAGATCGCCGCCGCCCTGGCCGCGCCGGGGGTCATCAAAAACAGGAGCAAGGCCCGGTGCGCCGTCACCAACGCCCGGGCCTTTCTGCAGGTGCAGGAGGAGTGGGGCAGCTTTGCCGACTACCTGTGGCACTGGGTGGACGGCGTGCCGGTGGATCACAGGCTGGAGCGGACGGAGGATATGCCGGCGGAGGACGACCTGTCCCGGCGGGTGAGCGCCGATCTGAAAAAGCGGGGCTTCCGCTTTGTGGGGCCGGTGATCGTCTACTCCTACCTCCAGGGGGCGGGGCTGATCAACGACCACCTGGTCACCTGCCCCTGGCACGACCGGGTACAGGAGGAGATGCCATGAACAGCCTGTTCGTCTGCCCCCACTGCGGCGGCCCTCTGGAGCGGGGGGAGCGGGCCTACGCCTGCCCCAGCGGCCACAGCTTCGACATCGCCCGGGAGGGGTACGTCCACCTGCTGCCCGCCAACCGGAAGCACGCCAAAAACCCCGGCGACGACAAAGGCATGGCTTCCGCCCGGAGCCGCTTCCTGTCCGGGGGCTACTACGCCCCCCTGCGGGACGCCCTGTGCGGGCTGGCCCGGGCCTGCGCCGGGCCGGAGGAGGGGGTGCTGGACTCCGGCTGCGGCGAGGGGTACTACACCGCCGGGCTGTGGGAGGCCCTGAACCGCCCCCGGCTGGCGGGGATCGACCTGTCCAAGCCGTCGGTGCGCCTGGCCGCCCGCCGGGTGCCCGGGGCGGAGTTCGCCGTGGCCTCGGTGTACCACCTGCCTCTGGCGGATGCCTCGGTTGGCCTGCTGCTCAACTGCTTCTCTCCCCTGGCGCTGGAGGAGTTCCGGCGGGTGCTCCGCCCCGGCGGCGCCTTCCTCTATGTGGTGCCGGGGGCCGGGCACCTGTGGGAGCTGAAGCAGGTGCTCTACGACAGCCCCTACCCCAACAAGGAGGAGAACATCCCCTACGAGGGGTTCTCCTATGAAAGGGTCGTCCCGGTGGAGACCGTGATGGACGTGGCCGGGGAGGATCTCCGCGACCTGTTCCAGATGACCCCCTACTACTGGAAGACGCCCAAGGCGGGGGCGGAGCGGCTGGCCGCCCTGGACGGCCTGCGTGTGCGGGCCCAGTTCCGCATTCACGTGTTCCAGAAAATCTGACTGCCCCAGCGTCTCCACCGCGAGTGCGCCGTCTGCCGGGCCCGTAGGGGCGGATATCATCCGCCCGAAGCGTTCCCCCGCTGGGGGGAAGGTGGATGACCGAAGGCCAGACGGATGACGGGTTCCCCCGTTCCCACGCCGTGGTGCCCCCTACGGGGCGGGCCTGCGCGGCGGGCGCCCCCATTTCTTCCCGAAGAAATGGGGGGAAAGAAGGGCCGGGGGGCTTCGCCCACCCTGGACCCCCCAATACGGGGGCTCATGGCGGCGGTGCGCTGTGTCTGGTTTGCAAAGACCAACCGCGCATCGCCGCCCGTTTTATAGACAGTCACGTTACAGGCGCTGCCGCGCCTCGGGTGGCACGCATCGGGGTTACCCTGCAAGCCTTGAGAGCAGCTGCGCTGTACCGGCTTGGCCCGCCGGGCCGCCGCCGGAACGTTACCTGTAGGACAGCTTGGGGGGTACATCCAATAGGGGGGAGCCGCAGCTCCCCCCTATTGGTCGTTTTAAGGGGTGGGTGCAGGGCGGGGGAAATCGAAATCCCCCGCCCTGCCCTTTCTTTCCCCCCACTTTCTTTGGAAAGAAAGTGGGGCCGCCGGAGGCCGGTGCCTCCATGGGGCGGGCGGATGATATCCGCCCCTACAGGCGGCGCGTCAAGGATGCCGCGCCCTACAACGTCCCGTGTCACACAAAATGTCCCACAATGTGTGGTGCTTACAAACGCCACAATTTGCCATACATTAAACTTGGTGATTTGTATGGCAAGAAAGTTTCAACTGCCTTCGGTTCCAGAGACAACCCCGAAAAACATCCGTTTTCCAAATGAGATTATCCAGCAGGTGGATGAGGCGATCCAGGGCACCAACGTGACCTTTTCCCGGTTTGTGATAGAGGCCACCCGGGTGGCGCTGGAGAGTATGCGGGAGGAGGACGGCGAAGATGAGAGCTGACTGGGAAACCGCCTTTGAAAACTGCCCGCCCTATGGGGAGGGCAAGGGAGCTTACACCCAAGAGGACTTCAAGTGCATGATGGAGATGGAGCGGAACATGGAGGCCCTTCTGCACTGGCTGGAGTCGGAGGGCAGCTTTTTCCTGGATCAATATCTGAGCTGCTACCGCCAGCATGTCCGCCGCCAGTGCCGGTATTACTTCTACCGGGGGATGCTCCATGGCACCCGGGAGGCCCTGGACGTGTGGAGCGAAGAGCACGGGGGCTGATCTCCGCCTCCGGAAGCCGACCGGGCATGTCAGGAGATGGTCAGCGGAGCGGGCTGTCCCCCTCCGGCCAGTCCAGGCCCAGGTTCTGCCGGATGGCGGCGCGCAGGGCCGCCATGTCCGGGTCGGCCCAGAAGAAGCGCAGCTTCTCCTCCGCCACGGTGTCCCCCTGGGGCTGTCCGCCCAGGACAAAGACGGCGAAGGTGTCGGCGATGTCCTCGTGGAAGTAGTTGGCGCCGTAGCGGCTCACATAGTGGGTGGGGTTGGCCTCATAGTCCCCCACGCCGGTGTCCCCCAGCGCGCTCCAGAAGGTATCGTAGAACCCCTTGCGGAAGGAGCCCTCGATAAAGGTGGCCGGGTCGTGGGTGCCGGTGCCCTTGGTCAGATCCACCTGGGTCTCGTCCTCCAGCAGGACATGGCCGTACTCGTGGAGGATGGTGTAGGTCAGCTTGCTCCAGTCCCGCTTCTCCCCGTTCTCGTCGTACACGTCGTAGTAGTCGATGCTGATGGAAAACCGGGTGTTGTCGGAGACGCCGTCCACCTGCACCGGGGAGGTGTAGGCCAGGATGTTGCTGGTGCCGTCGGTGAACAGGTTGAACTGGGCGATCTTCTGCCGGGCCTCCAGGGGGAGGATGGAGCACAGATAGTCCCACACCAGGGCGTCCTCCGGGTCGGTGATGCTGGCCTGGCCGCCGCGCACCGGGTAGGAGGCGAGCACGTTGGTGATGCCCACGGAGTAGCTGCTCACCGTCACCAGGCAGCCCTGCTCGTCGCTGGAGAGGGTGATGTACTTGCTGTAGACCGGGTCGGCCCAGCTGATCTGCCCGTCCTCCCGGGAGGTGGGAGCGCCGTACATGGCCTCAATGAGCGTCTGTACCTGCTCCGCCGTGCAGCCGGTCTCCTCCGGCCGGATTTCGATGCGCTCCAGAAAGCCGTTGCGGTACTGGTAGTAGGTGTTCATGGGGGTGTCCCCGTCGAACCAGCGCATGGAGTAGCGGTAGCTCTCGTACACGTCGGTCCAGCCCTCGCCGGAGATCTCCCAGGTGTCCGCCAGCTCCCCGGCGGCGCCGATGTAGGCCTCGGTGTCGGCCCTGGAGCTGCTGAAGTAGATCACGTTCTGCCGGGTCTGGCGGTAGGTGTAGCCCTCCCCCTGCTCCCGGGCCAGCGCCCGGTAGGAGCCGGTCTCAGGGGAGCAGATCTCCGCCGCCGCGGCCACGGCGGTCTCCGCCGCGCCCGCGATGGCGTAGGGATTCAGCTGGTCTGCCGTGTCCGCCGCCGAGTGGTACAGGTAGCCCTGCCCGTCCTGCATCAGCAGGACGGAGGGCACGCCGGCCAGCTGCAGGGAGGCGTGGTCGCTGGCGGTCTCCGCGTCCCGCGCCAGCTCCGGATCCTTCTCCTGGAGCAGGTCGCTGACCCAGTTGGCCTCCCCGCCCATGGTGCATACCAGGGTGCCGTCGGAGCCCAGGCCCCCCAGCATGTCAAACTGGATGGCGCCGATCATCTGCCCCTTCTCCTCCTCCGTCAGGGCGGCGGTGTAGGCCCGGGAGCCGTTCTTGCCGTTCTCCTCGTCGGTGAAGCTGATGAAGCGCAGCTCCGTGTCGGTGTCCACGTCCTTCAGCGCCTCCGCCGCGTAGAGCAGGGCGGCCGCGCCGGAGGCGTTGTCGTTGGCCCCGTAGGCGGTGGGCACGCTGTCGTGGTGGGCGGAGAGCACCAGAATGTCCGCATCCGCAGAGGATGCCTCCTTCACCGCGATGACATTGCTGCCGGAGCGGCCCTGGCTGTCGGTGTAGGGCTGGAGGGTGACGGTGTAGCCCATGGCCTCAAACCGCCCCTTCAGGTACTGGACCGCGTCCGCCTCCCCCTGGGAGCCGACGGGCCGGTGGGCGGCGGTGAGGGCCTCCAGATCCGCCCGGAGCTGGGCCACGTCGGGCAGGCCGTGGGCCCGCTCCAGCATGGCCAGGGCCTCCGCCACCGTGATCGTGCCGGTGGGGGCCAGCTGATCCTGGCCCCGCCCGGCCATGATGCCGGCCTGCATGGCCCAGAGCACCGGCGTCCGGGCCCACTCTCCCACGGCCCCGGCGTCCCGGAACTGGTCCAGGCCCTGGACCGCCGTGCCGGGGGAGCCGGCCCGCCGCCAGAGGATGGCGGCGAACTCCTGCCGGGTGACGGAGCGGGCGGGCTCATACTTCCCGTCCCCCACGCCGGTGAGATAGCCCTGCTCCGCCGCCCAGGTCACCGCGTCGGCGTTGTCACCGGACACGTCGGTGAAGGGGCACTCCCCCGACACCGCAGGCTTCCCCGCCGCCTCATAGAGCAGCTGGGCGGCCATGCCGCGGGTGACGGTCTCCTCCGGTTCGCTCAGAAATTCCTGGCTGATGGACGCCTCCCGCCCCCAGCTCAGGGCCTCCTCCGCCCAGGACGGCCAGGAGCCCGCGGCCGCCGCGGAGACCTGCGGAATCAGCAGCGCGCCGCACAGCAGCAGGGCACAAATCCGTTTCATAAAACCACCTCGACCACACAGAATGGATTGGTATTATATAGACGCTCCGGCACCCCAAAAAGTTTCCCGCGGGCCTGGGGCGGGCAGAAAAGCTGCCGCAGGCCATGGGTTTGGCCTGCGGCAGCTGATGCTCCGCTTCGCTTCACGATTCCCGCGCCGCGCCGCTCACTCTGCGGCGGGATACTCGTTGCACAGCAGACGGTAGGGGGGCTCGTCCTCCTCGATGGTGGGGAAGCGGCCCACAGGGGGATTGAAGCGGTTGTCGGTGTTGTCGTCGTTGCACTGGCTGACCTCGCCGATGACGATGGGGCCGGTGCCCGGCTCCACCTCAAAGTCGTGGTACAGACGGGGCTGGATGGAGATGCTCATGCCGGGCTCCAGGCGGACCTGGGTGCCGGCGGGCACGGTAACCGTGCGGCCGTCCAGGTGGACGGTGACGTCGGAGACCTTGTCGATGGACTCATCGGGCAGGGAGTTGTACACCCGGATGAGCAGGGTGCCGCCGCAGCGGTTGATAATGTCCTCCATCTTGCTCCAGTGGAAGTGGTTGGGGGAGTACTGCCCCTCCTTCAGGTAGATGAGCTTCTCGGCGTAGGTCTTGGCGTAGCGGTCCCGCATCTTCAGGTTGCCGTTGCGCAGGGTGATGAGGGAGAACCCCACCTTGTCGAAGTCCCCCTGGCCGTAGTCGGTGATGTCCCAGCCCAGCATGTTGTCCCGGATCTCGTCGTACTCATGGCCCTTCTCCCGCCATTCGCCGGGGGTAAAGTGGCAGAAGGGGGGGAGATTGATCTGACAGCGCTTCAGAGTGGCCTCCATCTCCTGGAGGGCACGGTTGATCTCACTGCGTTTCATGGCGGATATCGCTCCTTTTTCCTCAATTCAGTCGCTCAGACGATCTGGATGCTCCAGTGGTTCTCATAGTGGCCGCCGGGGGCCAGGTGAATCATGTCCGGGTGGGACTCATAGGCCTCCACCACGCCCCTGCGGGCGGACACGCCGGTCCAGGGCTCGATGCACACGTAGGGGGCCTGGGTGCCCAGGCACTTCCATACCCCCAGGTATTTCATGTCCGGGTAGGTGACGGTGACCCGCTTGTGTCCCTTGTCCGACATCAGGGTGACCTGCCGGGGCATGTCGGTGAGGATGAGCACGCGCCGGGCGAACAGCTCATGGCTCAGCGGGATGCGGTCGTGAATCAGGGGGTAGTCCGTGATCTGGTCCAGCATAATGCAGTCGCCGGGGGTGCACTCGGCCCGCTTGGCGGTGGCGCCGGCGGGGAACTGCAGGCAGTAATCGTCGTAGGCCAGGCCCTCCTCCAGGGGGAGGTTGAAGCCGGGGTGGCCGCCCACCGAGAAGTACATGGTCTGGCTGTCCCGGTTGTCCACGGTGACGGTGATGTCCAGGGTCTGGCGGTCCAGGGTGTAGGCGATGGCGTAGCGGAAACGGAAGGGATAGATGGCCCGGGTCTCCTCCGTGTCCTCGCAGGCCAGGACCAGCCGGCTGTCCCCGCACTCCGCCGGGGCGAGCACCGTGTCCTTGATGAACCCGTGTATGTCCATCTTGTACTCCCTGCCGTGGAGGGTGTAGGTGTTGTTGGTGCACAGGCCGATCTGCGGGAAAAGGTTGAGCGCCCGGTCCTCCCAGTATTTCGGATCCCCCTGCCACAGGTACTCGGTGCCGTCCTCCGTGCGGATGGACCACAGCTGGGCCCCCTTCTCGTTGATCTGGACGGTGAGGTAGTCGCTTTTCAGCGTATGGATCATGATAAGACTTCTTTTCTTCCGGCCGCTGCCCCCAGGGGCAGGCGGGGCCTTATTTTTGCAGCTCCTCCAGCTGCTCCCGGGTGCCGTACAGCCTGGCGGACTCCACCAGTGCGGCCATGTTCTCCGGCTTTGTGTTGGCGCCCAGGGCGCAGCCGGAGCTGAGAATGAGCCCCCGGCCCCGGGTCTTGTGGATCACATCCTGGACGCAGCTGCGCACCTGGTCCGGCGTGCCGATGCACATGGGGTCGCTGGGGTTGATGTTGCCCATCAGCACGGTGGAGTCGGGCACCGCCTGCCGGGCCGCGCCCATGTCCACCTTCCAGTCCAGCTCCAGGATCTGGGCGCCCAGCGCGCCCATGTCCCCCACGATGGCGGAGGTGTCGCCGCAGATGTGGACGGAGTAGGGCTTCCTCGTGGGGGCCAGGGCCTCCACCACCTTCTTCTCATAGGGGTGGGCGAAGGTGCGGTACATATCCGGGGAGATCAGGTCGGAGCTGGCATAGGCGTCCCCCATGCTGGTGGCGTGGGCGCCGGCCTGGAGCTGAGCCTGGGCAAAGCGGATGTGGGCCTGGGTGGTCCACTCCAGGGCGTGGCAGACCACCTCCTCGTCCTCGGTGAGCAGGTCCATCATCAGCTCCTGGGTGCCCCGCAGGAGGCAGAGCAGGCTGAAGGGCCCCTGGTCGGCCCGCCCCATGACGAACACCCGGTCGCCCACCGCCTCCACCAGGCGCTGGGTGGTCTCCAGCCAGTCGCAGATGCGGCCGTCCTTCAGGGGGTCGGGCAGCTGGAGGCTGTCAATATCCCTCAGATCGGTGAGGACGGGGTGGTGCTCATCCACCGAGGCCACGTCGTGCTCCCGGAAGACGACCCTGGCGCCGCAGGCCTCGGCCAGGGTGGCATCGTCCACGTCCACCACGCAGCCGTCGTAGCCGTACTTCTCCAGGCACAGCAGGTGGCTCTCGGCCATTTTGGCCGGGCTGCGGTTGATCTCGCCGATGTCATAGCCGGCGGTTTTCGCGCTGAACAGGAAGCCCTGGGGGATCACGGGCAGGCGGTCGGGCATCTGCCCGGCCAGTACCGCCTGTACGCGCTGGAGGGAAGTCATCTCTGTCATGCGGTTCACTCCTTTTCTGCGTATCGCCGGCAGGGCGGAGCGCCCAGATTCTGTCAATTTCTCACAAAAAGCCAGCCTGTCCCGACGATATCATACAACACTCTGTCGGGATAATTATAGAAACGGAACCCGGGTAAAAGCAATATGTTATCATACTTCGCACAAAAACAGTACTGCCCTCCCCGCAGGCGGCGGCGGAAATTTTCTCCTTGTGCTTTCCGGACAACTGTGCTATCTTGATGCGGACAGGCTGTCTCCCGGCCTGCCAGGACATACTGAGACGGAAAGGAGCAAGGGACGATGCTTGATATCACCGCCATTGGAGAAATTCTGATTGATCTGACCCAGACCGGGGTCAACGAGGCCAGAGTGCCGGTGCTGGCCGCCAATCCCGGCGGCGCGCCGGCCAATGTGGCCGTAGCCGCCGCCCGCCTGGGCGCCGGAACCGCCTTCATCGGGAAGGTGGGGGCCGACGGCTTCGGCGCCTACCTCACCGGCGTGCTGCGGGAGAACGGGGTGGATGTGTCCGGCCTGCGGACGGGCGAGGCCGCCACCACCATGGCCATCGTCTCGGTAGACGCTGCCGGGGAGCGGGACTTCCGCTTTGTCCGGGGTGCGGACGCGGAGCTGACCTGCGGGGAGGTGGATCTGGAGCTGGTGGGCCGGTCCAAATTCCTCCACTTCGGCTCTGTGAGCCTCACCGGCGGGGCCGCCCGCCAGACCACGCTCTATGCCGTGGAGGAGGCCCGCCGCCGGGGGATTCTGGTCAGCTACGACCCCAACTACCGCCAGGCCCTGTGGCCCAGCCGGGAGGAGGCCGTGGAGTGGATGAAGAGGCCCCTGCCCCTGGTGGACGTGCTCAAGCTCTCCGACGAGGAGCTCCCCCTGCTCACCGGCACCGGCGATCCGGAGCAGGGCACGGCCATTCTCCGGGACATGGGAATCCGCCTGGTGCTCCTCACCCTGGGCGGAGACGGGGCCTATTACCGCATGGGCCCGTCCGCCGGATGGGTGAAGGGGGTAAAAACCGCCGTGGCCGACACCAACGGCGCCGGGGACACCTTCCTGGGGGCGGTGCTCAGCCGCCTGTGCCGCCGGCCGGCCGGTCCCCTGGAGGGGCTGACCGCCGCAGAGGTGGAGGACATCGTCTCTTTCGCCAACCGGGCGGCCGCCAAGACCTGCTCCCGCAGCGGGGCCATCCCCGCCATGCCCACCCTGGCCGAGCTCTGAGCCTATACAGAAAAACCCGCGTCCCAACAGCGGACGCGGGTTTCATCCTGTCGAAAAAGTCTTTTCGACAGGATGCTGAACTTTTTGAAACTTCAAAAAAGTTTCAAAAAGTTGTTTGATCCAACGCGAAAGGGAACCCTGACGGTTCCCTTTCACACTATCCTTCCCTCCGAATCCTTTGGCCGGAGGGTTTATCGACAGCCAGAAGCCCGCGTCCCAACAGCGGACGCGGGTTTTTTCTACGGCTTTACGTCAGGAAGCAGGCCCGGATGACGGGAGCCAGCAGCCCGGCCAGGTTCCGGTGGCCCTGGGCGGTCAGGTGGACGCCGTCCACCGGGCTGAGCTGGGCGGCTTCCCCGGCGTCGCAGAAGCGGCAGCCATACTGCCGGGCAATCTTCTCCACCTGCCGGGGCAGCTCCCGGGAGACGGCCACACTGTGGGCGCCGGTGAACATCCCGGCGATGGACCCCCGGTCCACCCACTCCCCCACCGGCGGCGGGCAGACCAGCAGGATCTCCGGCGGGCGGCGCTGGGCCGTGGGCAGATGGGTCTGGATGATGCGCACCAGCCGCTCCAGCCCGGCGGCGATGTCAAAGGCGTTCAGGGAGAACCGGGGCTTCAGATCGTTGGTTCCCAGCATGAGCACCACCAGATCCACGGGGCTCTGGCTCTCCAGCACGCTGTACAGGGCGGTCTTTCCGTTGCGGTGCTCCTCGATGGGGTCGTCCCACACGGTGGTGCGGCCGGGCTGGCCCTCCTCAATGACGCGGAAGCCCTCCCCCAGCAGCTGCTGGAGCACCCCGGTCCACCGCACCTCCTCGGGGAAGCGGTCGTCCGCCGCCGCGTCGTACCCCCAGGTGTTGGAGTCCCCATAGCATAAAATCCGTCTCATAGCGATTTCTCCTTGCGTTTCGTGTCTTTCTCGATCTCGTCGGCCAGGTAGTCCTTGTTGTCCGGGGAGAGCTGGTTGGCCCCCACCATGGACTGGGCGTACTGGGTGGGGGAAAAGGAGGTGTACCGCCGGAAGACGCTGGAGAAGTAGTTGCTGCTGGAAAAGCTGAGCTCCATCGCCACGTCGGTGACGCTGTGCCCCTCCAGCAGCAGGTTTTTGGCGGCCTCCACCTTGTGGAAATTGACAAAGTCCCGGGGGCTGGTGCCCATCTCCATCTTGAACTTCTGCTTGAACCGGGACTCGGACAGCAGCGCAATGCGGGCCAGCTCCTCCATGGGCAGGTTTTCGGACAGGTGCTGGAAAATATAGTCGATGGCCCGGCCGATGTCCGGGGTGATGAGAAAGCGCGGGATTTCGGCGCACTCCACCACGTGGTAGAGAAAATAGCCCAGCAGATGGGTTCCCTGCATCCGGCTGACCGGCTCGCCGCTCTGGAAGAGCTGGAACACCCGGGTGAGCAGCTCGGTGGTCTCCTCCGCGTCCAGCTTGATGACCCGGGTGGGGAGGCGGCGGAGCAGCCGCAGCAACTCCCGGGCGACATCCGGGGCCATGAAGAGAAAGTTGTCGGGGTCGCTGTCCTCCAGCTGGAACCAGTACATCTGGTGCAGGGACATGGGGATAGCGCCGGTGTCGTGAACCTCGTCCGGCAGGGTGACAAAGAGATCCCCGCCGGAGAGGGGGTAGCTGTGTCCGCCCACCGAAAACCGCACGTTGCCGTGAACCAGGTAGGTGAACTCAAAGCAGTTCCGGTGGTAGTGGCTGTCCAGCGCGGCGATGGCGTGGGCGGTGCTGTGGTGGCCGTACATCCGCAGGCCGGGGACCTGGAGGGTCTGGCCGGTGAGGATCTGCCTCTCCTTGGTGAAGACGGGAGAGTCGACCCATGCAATCGGTTCTTTTGCCATGGGGAGTGGTCCTTTCGTGAGCGTCTTCGATTTTGTACTATGCTCGTTTTTGAATGCGAGCCACAGGGAAAATGTGTACACTACAAAATATAGCAGATTACACAAAAAAGTTCAATATTTTAATCCATCAGTTTTCCAAATTGTTTAGTTTTTAACGATTCAGGAGCGTGACGCATGATGACACCCAGAGAACGTTTTATCAAAGCCCTGCGCCGTGAGCCCATCCAGGGCCACGTCCCTCATTTTGAACTGGTGATGTTCCTGACCATGGAGGCCATCGGCCGCATCCACCCCCTCCACCGGGATTACTCCCAGTGGTACCAGATGAGCGCCGCCGAGCGCCGTCTCCACCTGGTGGACATGGCCAAGGCCTATATCGAGACCGCCGAGAAGTACCATCACAGCGCCATCTTCGTCCACCCCAATCCCGGCCCCAACGGGGAGATGCCCGACGACATCGAGTCCACCCGGGCCATTCTGGAGACCATCCGGGAGCTGTCCGGCGACAAGTTCTTCCTGATGATCCACGGCGACCCCACCTACCCCATCCCCACCGGCGACACCATGATGGAGTTCTCCACCATGATGTACGAGGAGCCGGAGAAGATCCACGACGGCACCAAGCGGAAGGTGGAGTTCGCCCAGAAGCTGTGCGACGAGATGCACAGGCACCCCGGCCTGCTGGACGGCTGGGCCCTCTGCTCCGACTACTGCTTCAACGTCAACCCCTTCTACAGCCGGGATATGTTCGCCGAGTTCGTCCAGCCCTACCTGAAGGAGATTCTGGACTACTACCGGGCCAACGGCTACTACTCCATCAAGCACACCGACGGCAACGTGATGCCCATTCTGGACATGATCGTGGACTGCGGCCCCGACGCCGTCCACTCCCTGGACCCCCAGGGCGGCGTGGATCTGGCGGAGGCCAAGCGGCTCTACGGCGACCGGGTGTGCCTCATCGGCAACGTGAACTGCGGCCTGATGCAGACGGGCACCGAGGAGGAGCTGGTGGAGGACGTCCGCCGGGCGCTGCGCCAGGGCATGCCGGGCTACGGCTACATCTTCTCCACCTCCAACTGCGCCTTCACCGGTCTGGAGCTGAAGCGCTATGAGCTGATGAACAGGATCTGGTGGGAGGAGGGCATCTACCAATGACCGGCCGGGAGAGGGTCCTGAACACCCTGGCCTTCCGGGGCAGCGACCGCATCCCTCTGGACATCTGGGTGCTGCCCGCGGCCCGTCTGGCCCACGGCCAGGCCTTCGAGGAGCTGCAGGCCCGCTACGCGGACCGGCTGGACATCACCTCCTTTGTGGGGCCCTTCGACCACGGCTTTACGCCGGAGTACTACCAGGTGGGCACCTACACGGACCCCTGGGGCAGCCGGTGGACCAACATCCAGGCCGGCGTGGTGGGCGAGGTCAAGCACCCCGTCTTCGCGGACTACGAGGCCATGAAGGGGTACACGCCCCCCACGGAGCAGTTCCTCCGGGAGTGGGAGCGCAACAAGCCCGCCCTGACCGGGCAGATCGCCGCCGCCCGAAAGACCGGGAAGTTCCTCATCGGCGGCTGGGTCAGCGTGTTCGAGCGGTTCCAGTTCCTGCGGGGGACCGAGAACCTCTACTGCGACATCGCGCTGGAGGAGCCGGAGATGTTCGCCATGATGGACATGGTGATGGAGTTCCTCCGGGTCTATGTGGACGCGTGGCTGGCCATGGACGTGGACGCCGTGCCCTTCGGCGATGACTGGGGGACCCAGCGCAGCCTGCTCATCTCCCCCGACGCCTGGGTCAAGCTGTTCAAGCCCCTGTATCAGGAGCTGTTCGACCGCATCCACGCCGCCGGGAAGAAGGTCTTCTTCCACAGCGACGGCTACATCTTTGATCTCTATCCCCACTTCATCGAGATGGGGGTGGACGCCATCAACTCCCAGCTGTGGTGCATGGGCGTGGAGAAGGTGGCCCGGGCGTTCGCCGGAAAGATCACCTTCTGGGGCGAGATCAGCCGCCAGAACACCCTGCCCCACGGCACGCCGGAGGACGTGAAGCAGGCGGCCCGGGCCATGATCCAGGCCCTGCACGTCAACGGCGGCGGCCTCATCGGGGAGAGCGAGATCAACCGCGACGTGCCCCTGGCCAACGTGGAGGCGTTCTACACCGCCTGGGACGAATAAGGAGTTACATAGCCATGAGAGAGTTTCAGCCGGATTACACCAATATGGTAAAGGCCGCCAGGAACATCGAGGTCAAACGGTTCCCCCTCTACGAGCACAAGGTGGACCCCAAGGTGATGGAGGAGATCACCGGCGTGTCCTTCGCCGAGCTGTACAACGGGGACGACCGGGATCTGGACGAGTTCTTCCGCAACTACTGCGGCTTCTACCGGGATATGGGCTACGACACGGTCTCCTTCGAGGAGCTCATCGGCCCCGCCATGCCGGGCAGCGGTGCCCTGGGCGAGCATGTGAAGGGCGTCATCCAGACCCGGGAGGACTTTGAGCGCTACCCCTGGGATGGCATCTGCGACACCTACTTCCAGATGTACCACCGGTCCTTTGAGGCGCTGCGCCGCAACATGCCGGAGGGCATGAAGGCCATCGGCGGCGTGGGGTACGGCATCTTCGAGTGCGTGCAGGACCTGGTGGGCTACGAGGATCTGTGCTACATGCGGGTGGACGACGAAGAGCTGTACCACGACATGTTCTTCAAGATCGGCGAGAGCAACCTGAAGATCTGGAAGCGGTTCCTCCGGGAGTACGGCGACATCTACTGCGTCTGCCGCTTCGGCGACGATCTGGGCTTCAAGTCCACCACCCTGCTGCCCCCGGACGAGATCCGGGAGCTGGTGATCCCCCAGTACAAGCCGATCATCCAGGCGGTCCACGACGCGGGCAAGCCCTTCCTGCTCCACTCCTGCGGCTGCATCTTCGACGTGATGGAGGACATCATCGCGGCCGGCATCGACGCCAAGCACTCCAACGAGGATCAGATCGCCCCCTTCACCTATTGGGTGGAGCAGTACGGCGACCGCATCGGCAACTTCGGCGGCATCGACACCGACGCCGTGTGCCGGCTGGATCCCGACGCCATGTTCGACTACATCCAGGAGGTGGTCAGCAAGTCCGTGGGCCACGGCGGCTTCGCCTTCGGCTCCGGCAACTCCATCCCCGACTATGTGCCCGCTGAGGGCTACCGCTCTATGAACCAGTCCATCCGCAAAATCCGCGGCGACTTTGACGCATAAGCATCCCTCTGTGCCTTGCAGCGCGATGCTGTTAGGAATATTTTTCAGGATTACTTAGGAGGTAAGGAAATGAAAAAGGCAAAAAAACTGCTCGCTCTGGCCCTTGCAATGTCCATGACGGTCGGCCTGGCCGCCTGCAGCAGCGGCGGCACCGACACCCCCAGCGGAGAGTCCACGGCTCCGGTCGGGACCGAGACCGAGACCCCGGCCGCCGGCGGGGAGGGCAACAAGCTCATCGCCGGCATCGTCTTCCAGGAGGATCAGTTCTTCAAGCTGCTGTCCGCCGGCTATCAGGCCGCCGCCGACGAGTACGGCTATGAGATCCAGATGACCAACACCAACAACGACCAGACCCGTGAGACCGACGCGCTGAACACCTACCTGGCCCAGGGCGTGGCCGGCGTGGCCATCTCCCCCCTGAACACCCAGACCTCCCCCGCCACCATCGCGGACGTGATGGATGCCGGCATGAAGGTCGCCATCTGCAACAACTCCATCGACGCCTTCCCCGGCGCTGTGGCCTCCTACTCCGCCGACAACTACTCCTTCTGCCACCAGACCGGCGAGGCCGCCGTGCAGTTCATCCAGGAGAACTATGCCGCTGACGAGACCATCAACATCGGCGTCATCCAGTTCAAGACCCAGATCCCCGAGCAGTCCGCTGACCGCGTCAACGGATTCTTCGCCGCCCTGGACGAGGCCGGTGTGAACTATAAGATCATCGCCGACCAGGACGCCTGGCTCCAGGATATGGCCGTTGAGACCGCCGGCGACATGATCAGCGCCAACCCCGATCTGGACATCATCTACGCTGCCAACGACGGCGGCACCGTGGGCTCCGTCATGGCCGTTGAGAACGCCGGCAAGGCCGGTGAGATCTTCGTCTTCGGCACCGACGGTTCCGAGCAGATCGTGGACCTGCTGAAGGACGACACCAACATCCTGCAGGCCGTCACCGCCCAGGACGCCTATGCCATCGGCTACTCCACCGTGGAGGCCCTGATCAACTCCCTGGAGGGCAACCCCGTTGACGGCGAGGGCGAGACCAACATCATCCCCGGCATCCCCCTGCTGCGCGGCGATACCGAGGGCCTGGACACCTACCTGGCTGATCTGCAGAGCATGATGTAATTTCCGGATGCCCCGCCGCCTCTTGGGGCGGCGGGGCATCTTCTCTGACCGCGAATGCAGGACGGCAGACCGGCGGCGGAAAAGCTCCGCAGCCCTGCGTTCGGTGCGTTTCCGCTTTCGGCCTGCCTGCGACAGCGCCTCGGCACGCCGTTTGCTGTCCAAGATGACTCAACAGGAAATGGAAGGAATACCATATGAGTGTTTTAAGAACGGAAGGGATCGTGAAAGATTATCCGGGCACTCGGGCGCTGGATGACGTCACCGTCTCCTTTGACGGCGGAAAGGTGCATGCGTTCATCGGCAAGAACGGCTCCGGAAAGTCCACCCTGGTCAAGGTATTCTCCGGCGCCATTCAGCCCACCGCCGGCAAGTTCTTCCTGGACGATCAGGAGCTGCACTTTTCCTCTCCGACAGACGCCTTCGCCCACGGCATTGCCACGGTCTATCAGGAGCTGAGCCTGGTTCCCTACCTGACTGTGGCGGAGAACATCTATCTGGGCCGCATGCCCAAAAAAGGAAAGCTCATCGACTGGAAAAAGACCTATCAGATGGCGGGGGATCTGCTGAAGAAGATGAACGTGGACATCGACCCCCACGAGAAGGTCTACCGCCTGAGCATGTGGCAGTGCCAGGTGGTGGAGATCACCAAGGCCATGAGCTTCTCCCCCAAGGTGCTGATGCTGGACGAGCCCACCAGCGCCCTGGCCCACAACGAGACGGAGAGCCTCTTTGAGGTGGTGCGCACCCTGCGGGATCAGGGGGTGGTCATCATCTACATCTCCCACCGCCTCCAGGAGATCTGGGAGATCGCGGACACGGTGACGGTGCTGCGGGACGGCAAGTTTGTGGGCAAGAAGGATGTCTCGGAGCTGGATCACAAGAGCGTCATCAAGATGATGTTCGGCGACGTGGAGCTCAAGACCCGTCCGGCCGACCTGAAGGTGCAGGACGAGACCGTCATGAAGGTGGAGCACCTGACCCGGGCCGGAAAGTTCGAGGACGTCAGCTTCGAGCTGAAAAAGGGCGAGGTCCTGGGGATCGCCGGCATGCTGGGCGCGGGCCGCACGGAGCTGCTGCGCTCCCTGTTCGGCGTGGACGGCTATGACAGCGGCCAGATCACCATCAACGGCCAGCCCATGAACCGCAAGGCCACCCCGGAGCAGATGAAGCGCAAGGGCATGGGCCTGACGCCGGAGGAGCGGAAGAACCAGGGCGTCATCCTGATCCACTCCATCCGGGACAACCTGTGCAACGCCTGCCTGGACAAGATCTCAGACCACCACATCATCAACCAGAGGCGGCGGAAGGACTTCGCCCAGCGTCAGGTGGACGAACTGCAGATCAAGGTCCCCAGCCTGACCGCCGCGGTGGGCTCCCTGTCCGGCGGCAACCAGCAGAAGGTGGTCATCGGCAACTGGCTGAACACCGACCCCACCATCATGATGTACGACGAGCCCTCCCGGGGCATCGACGTGAACGCCAAGCAGCAGATCTTCCAGATCATGTGGGATCAGGCCCGCAAGGGCGTCTCCAGCATCTTCGTCTCCTCCGAGCTGGAGGAGCTGATGGAGGTCTGCCACCGCATTCTGGTGATGCACATGGGGCATATCGTCGGCGAGGTCTATCCTGAGAACCTGACCATCGAACAGCTTTATTCCTACTGCATGGGAGGAAACATAGAATGAGCGGGAAATCCCTGAAACTGCCCAAGATGAGTTTGTTCTCCAAGAAGAAGACAAACAATTTCTTGCTGGATCACATGATCGAGCTGCTGCTCATCGTGATCATCATCGCCCTGGCCATTGTGGAGCCGGCCTTCCTGCGACCCAGCAACCTTCTCAACGTGCTGCGCAACTCGGCCATGAAGGGCGTGATTGCCTACGGCATGTGCCTGGTCATGATCGCGGGCGAAATCGACCTGTCCGTGGGCTCCCAGGTGGCCCTGAGCGCCGTCATCGTGGCCTGGGTCGCCAAGACCCTGAACGCCGTCGCCGGCGTCCCGCTGGAGCTGGGCGCCCTCATCGGCGTGGTGGCCGCCGTGGCGGTGGGCATGCTGCTGGGCGTGTTCCACGCCTGGTCCCGCCACAAGTTCGGCATGCCCTCCTTCATCGTCACCCTGGCCACCCTGAACATCATGTACGGCCTGGCGGCCATCATCTGCGGCGGCTTCCCCATCACCGCCTGCTACCCTGACTGGTACATCTTCCTGGGCACCGGCCGCATCGCCGGCATCCCCGTCCCGGCCCTCATCTTCGTGGCGGTGTTCTTC
Organism: Flavonifractor sp.; assembly: GCF_019422385.1. Taxonomy (NCBI): domain Bacteria; kingdom Bacillati; phylum Bacillota; class Clostridia; order Eubacteriales; family Oscillospiraceae; genus Flavonifractor; species Flavonifractor sp. Next base: position 27,934 of record NZ_JAHZDL010000007.1, on the reverse strand, counting down.
GTGTTCTGGTTCATCACCGAGAAGACCACCCTGGGCCGTCAGATCTACGCCGTGGGCGGCAACGCCGAGGCCGCCCGCCTCAACGGCATCAGCGTGTGGAAGACCCGCCTGTTCGTGCTGTGCATCGTGCAGCTGATGTGCGTGCTCAGCGGCGTGATGAACTCCGCCCAGGTCCGCAGCGCCACCTTCGGCTTTGGCCGCGGCTGGGAGACCCAGATCATCTCCTCCGTGGTCATCGGCGGCACCAGCATGCTGGGCGGCATCGGCACCGTGTGGGGCACCCTCATCGGCGTGCTGTTCACCGGCATCATCAGCAACGGCATGACCCTGCTGAACGTCAACGAGTACATGCAGTACGTGGTGAACGGCGGCCTGATGTTCTTCGCCGTCTGGTTCAACACCTACGTCACCGGCAAGCGCACCTGATTCCCCCGACAAAACAAGCGGGCGGGAAGCATCGGCTTCCCGCCCGTTTTTTCCTAACGGCTCAGAACATCATCTGCTCCACATATTGCTCCATGAAGACGGGGTCGGTGGCCAGCTCCGCCGTGACGGCGGCTCCGGCCAGGGCGGCGCTCTCGTCCACCAGGGGGCGGCTACGCAGCAGCATGGCTGCACCGGCCAGGGCCGCGTTGCCCAGCACCCGGCAGCGGGGCTTTAGCTCCGGGGGAATGAGCCCGATGGCCGCTGCGCTGTCCAGGGACAGGTAGCTGCCGAAGCCTCCGGCAATGGCCAGCTCCGCCAGGGCGTCCGGGGCCAGACCGGCCCGGGCCAGCAGGGTCTCAATGCCCGCCCGCACGGCGCTCTTGGCCAGCTGCACCTGCCGGATGTCCCCCTGGGTGATGGCCACGCCGGGGGCCAGGGGCCACGCGTCGTCGCCCTCGTTCAGCAGCCCGGTCTCGTCCAGCCTGCCCAGCTCCAGCAGGCCCGCCAGCACGTCGGCCACCCCGCTTCCGCAGATGCCCGCCGGCTCTGCCTCCCCGATGGTGTGTACCTCCAGGGCGCCGTCCGCCACCCAGGCGTGGTCGATGGCGCCGGGGGCGCCCTGCATGCCCTGGGACAGATTGGCCCCCTCAAAGGCCGGCCCCGCCGCGGTGGAGCAGCAACTCAACCTGCCCTGGTGCCACAGGGCGATCTCCCCGTTGGTGCCGATGTCGGTCAGCATCCGGGTCTCCCGGCCGGTGCAGATGCCGCTGGCCAGCAGCGCGGTGGTGATATCCGCCCCCACAAAGGCGGACATGCACCGGGGCAGATAGGCCCGGGCCCCCGGCGCGCAGGGGAGGTCCAGCTCCGCGGCGGGCAGGGTTTTGCCGAAGAGCTCCTCGGCCTGAAAGGGGGCGGCCGCCAGGGGGGAGACGTCCAGGCCGCAGAGCAGGTGGAGCATGGCGGTGTTGCCCGTGAGAACCAGGGCGTCAATCTCCTCGCTTCTCCGCCCGGCCTGGCCGCACAGCGTCCGGAGCAGGCCGGCGATGGCCTGGCGCACGCAGTTGGCCAGGGCGGGGCTGTCCCCCTCCATGGAGCGGCCGATCCGGCTGATCACGTCGGCGCCGAAGGACCGCTGGGGGTTGGGGGCCGCGGCCGTGGCCAGAAGGCCGTCCCGGTCGTAGAGCTGGGCGGCCAGGGTGGTGGTGCCGATGTCCACGGCGGCCCCCAGCGCGGCAAACATGGGGTCCAGGCGCTCCACCGCCCGGGCCTCCCCCTGGGTGCAGATCTGGGTGACCGCCCCGTCGCCGGCGGCCGTCACCCGGGCGTCCCCCAGGATGCGGGTGCAGCAGGCCAGCCGGACCCCCGCCTCCCGCTCGGCGGGAGAGAGGGCGTCCAGCTCCGCAGCGCTCAGAGGGGAGAGGGCTCCGGAGGCCTGCACCCGGCACTTGCGGCACCGGCCCCTGCCGCCGCAGGGCATGTCCGGCCGGTGGCCGCTGTGCAGCAGGGCGTCGGACAGCAGCGCCCCCGCCTCCACCTCCACGGGCAGGGCCCGGCCGTCCGCCCAGATTGTCAGACACGCCATGGGCTATCCCTCCTTGAAAAAGACAGCACCGAAGTAGGTGACCGTGTTCTGCCCGTTGATGTATTTCATGCCGCTGGCGGCGGCCAGCTCCGACACGTTGACCCCGTAGCCCTCCAGGGAGGCCATGGCCAGATCCGGATGGCGGCAGGGCTCGTTGTCCACCTTGGCGCAGGCGGCGCACACATGGCAGCCGCCGGCCCCCAGGTGGAGCCGCGGGCCGGGAATCCGGCCGGCGCACAGCTGCTCCATCCGGCGGGAGAGCAGGCTGTGGCGGTGGGCGGCCTCCATCATGCCCTCGAAGTCAAAGCTGTCCTCCAGCCGGCTCACCGTCTGGTAGACCAGCAGCCAGTCGTAGCCGCGGGCCTGCTCCATCAGCACGTCGATGTCCCCGATGTCGGGGGGGCACATCCAGCAGCGGCCGCACTTGCCGCAGGCATTGGTTTCGCAGATGTCCCGGAAGCTCCTGTCAAAGGATACGGCGGAGACCGGGATCACCCCGGCCTTGAAGGCCCCCAGGGCCACCGCCTCCTCGATGAGCTGGTTCCATGCAGTCATGTCCATTCTCCTTGTATAAAGGCCGGGAAGCGGTGCATCCGCCTCCCGGCCGGGGTGTCATTGATAGAATTCCTCCACCGCCGCGAAGAACGCGTCGATGTTCTCCCAGGAGGAGGCGGGCGGGATGTCGCATCCGGAGGAGATCAGGAAGTTCTTGTGGGGGGTGCAGCGTTTCAGAAGCTCCAGCGTGTCCGTCCGGACCTGCCCGGGCGTGCCGCTGCGGAAGACGGACACCGGGTCCAGGTTGCCCATGGTGAGCACGTCGCCGGGCATCTGCTCCAGGACCTCCTCCATGCTCACCGCGTTGCCGAAGTGGTAGCCGGAGGCGCCGATCTCCAGGAGCTGGGGCACCATGCGGGCGGCGGCGTTGCCGCAGTTGTGGTAGATGACCAGGAACTGGTCGTCCTGCACGGCGTCCACGATCTTCTTGACATAGGGGGAGGAGAACTCCTCGCACAGGTCGGGAGAGAGCAGGCCGGCGGCGGGCTCGGCGATGACCACGCCGTGGGCCCCCACGTCCTTGTAGGCCTGGATGTAGGCGAGGATAAAGTCGGTGGCCTTCTCCAGCGTGGCGTGGACCATCTCCGGCTCGTCATAGCAGTTCATCATGATCTGGGTCATGTCCATCAGGCGGCCGGCCAGGGAGTAGGGGCCGATGACCCCGGCGAAGATGGGCCGGTCGGTGATGAGCTTCAGCGCCTTGGAGATGGCCTCCACATACACTCCGGTGCGCCCGGCGCCCACCTGGGGCACCTTCAGGGCCTGGGCGTCCTCCATGGAGTTGACCACGGAGCCCACCACGGTGGGCACCTCGTCATCGCTCACCCGGATCTGGGAGCCGAAGCACTCGGCCTCCACCGACAGATCCATCATGGACACCGCGGCGGCGGCGGGGCAGCGCTTGGCCACCTCGCACATGCCCCGGGCCTGGAGATCGCTGTCGGAGATGAGCTCCCGCACGGTGATGCCCAGCAGCTGGATGGAGGGGAAGGACAGGATGGGCAGGGCGCGGCGCTTGTCGGCGGTCAGCTGTTCATGCAGCCATGCTTTCATATCCATCGCGGCCACCCCCCGGTTATTTGCAGAGCTCTACGGCGGCGTCGGCGGCGCTGGCCGCGTCGGCGGTGTAGCAGTCGGCGCCGATCTGCTCGCAGAAGGCCTCGGTGACGGGGGCGCCGCCCACCATGATCTTCACATGATCCCGGATGTTGGCGGCCTCCGCGGCCTTGACCACCTCACCCATGACGCCCATGGTGGTGGTCAGCAGGGCGGAGCAGGCGATGATCTGGCAGTCCTGCTCCACGGCGGTCTTGATGAAGGTCTCGGGGGCCACGTCGGTGCCCAGGTCAATCACCTCGATGCCCTTGCCCTCCATCATCATCTTGACCAGGTTCTTGCCGATGTCGTGGAGGTCGCCCTTGACGGTGCCGATGCACACCCGGCCGCTGGCCTTCATGCCGCTCTCGGCCAGCAGGGGCTTGAGCAGGGCGGCACCCATGTTCATCGCGCGGGCGGCCACCAGCACCTCGGGCACGAACACCTCGTTGTTCTTAAACTTCTCACCCACCACGCTCATGCCGCTGAGCAGGCCCTCGTCCAGAATCTGCTGGGCGGGGACCCCCTCGTCAATGGCCTGCTGAACCAGCTCCTTGACCACCTTGGCCTTGCCGCGCTGCAGGTTTTCGGAAATGTCAGTCAAAATGCTCATGATGCTTTCCTCCCGGATATGATGAAAGATTTCTGTAAATTCCCCCGATTTCCCGGGGTTTCTTAATCTTTACTATACCTGCTTGGGGACAGACTGACTTGTAATTTTTCTAGAAAATTTGGTAATTTTATGTCACAGTACACTTGACTACCAAAAAATTTTTGTATATTCTTATTAAAGACATAGATTTACTATTTTTAACTTGCGGGAGAGGAGCTGACGCCGCATGTCGCCCGGAAAGACCTTCAACCTCAAGCTGGCCCAGGAGTGCGCCCAGGCGTTCTCCGCCGCCTTTGGCGTGGGCTGCCTGGTGACCGACGCCCAGGGCAGGGCCTACTACGAGCAGGGATATGGCTGCGCCTCCTGCCAGCTGTGCCACGCCGCCGGGCGGCGGCCGGAGGAGTGTGTGCAGTCCCAGCTCTACAGCATGACCGAGTCCACCCGCTTCGGCGGCAAGTACATCTATTTCTGCCCCATGGGGCTGACCTGCTTTGTATCCCCCATCCTGGAGAATGAGGAGGCCACCGCCAAGCTGACGGTGGGGCCCTTCCTCATGGTGGACAGGCAGGACTACATCGCCTGCGATCTGGAGGGGCAGATGGGCCTGTGCGGCCAGCCGCTCCAGAACGTGACGGCCCTGCTGGACAACATCCCCTACGTCCCGGCGGAAAAGGTGACCGGCATGTCCAACCTGCTCTTCATGGCGGTGGGCTTCCTCAACAACGTCTCCGCGGCCAACCGGATGCTGGAGAGCCAGGGCTCCACCGAGATCCAGGGGCAGATCACCGCCTATATCCAGCAGGTCAAGACCGACAGCGCGGCCCCGCCCTATCCGCTGGAGACGGAGCGGGCCATGCTGCGGGCGGTGCGCCAGACGAATAAGGAGGAGGCCCAGCGGCAGCTCAATGAGCTGCTGGGCTACCTGTTCTTCTCCTCCGGCGGAGATCTGGCCCGCATCAAGACCCAGATCTACGAGCTGCTGGTCCTCATCAGCCGGGCGGCCATCGACGCCGGCGCCAACTCCGAGTCCATCCTGACCGCCAATCACCAGTATCTGCTGGCCATGAACCGCATTCAGGACTTCGACGCCCTGTGCCTCTGGTTCACCAAGACCATGGGCTCCCTGATGGACAGCGTGTTCGACTGGGCGGGGGCGCGGCACGCCAATGTGATCCACCAGACCGTACAGTACCTGAACACCCACTACAGCGAAAAGATCACCATGGAGCAGATGGCCCAGCGGGTCTACCTGTCCCCCTCCTATTTCAGCCGGGTGTTCAAGGAGGAGACGGGGGAGTCCTTCACCACCTACCTCACCCGCATTCGGATTGAGCGGAGCAAGGGGCTGCTGAAGCAGAAGAGCATCCGCCTGACAGATATCGCCCAGCTGGTTGGCTTTGAGGATCAGAGCTATTTCACCAAGGTGTTCAAAAAGCAGGAGGGGATTCCGCCCCTCCGCTACCGGGAATCCCACGCCGGGCAGGAAAAAGGGCGCAGACGGGGAAGGGAAAAGCCGTAGGGTAGCAGCATCCGTCCGGGCATCCCCACTCCCTTCCACCGCTTCCTCTTTCCGCAGCAGGCTGTGCGCCGGCATAAACATGGAAAGGGACCGCTTTCCAGAAGCGGTCCCTGAGACTGTCGATAAACCCTCCAGCCGAAGGATTCGGAGGGAGAGATAGTGTGAAAGGCTGCCCCGCAGGGCGTTTCGGAGCACAACCGCCGCAAAGCGGCGGCACTTGGCGCGGAGATGAACCGTCAGGGTTCCCTATGTCTGCTTTTCAGACGGGGCAGGCCATATGCCGCAGGCTCAGCACCGACTGAGCCCCAGAATAGCGCGGGCCTCGTCCGGAGTGGCCAGTTCTTTACCAAACTCAGCGGCCACACGCTTGACGCGTCCGATGAACTGCTCGCTGCCCTCAGCCAGCACGCCCTTGTTGTAGTAGACATTATCCTCCAGTCCCACGCGGATGTTGCCGCCAAGGGCCAGGGCGGCCAGAGTGATCTCGTTGGCGCCGCGGCCGATGCCAAAGGTGCTCCAGGTGCAGTCCTCCGGCAGGTGATTCACCAGGTAGAGCAGGTTCTCGGTGGTGGCCTCCATGCCGCCGGGGGCGCCCAGACAGAGCTGGAAGTGGGCGGGGGCCTGGAGCACGCCGGTCTTCAGGTAGTACTTGGCGGTGTTGAGCATGCCCATGTCGAAGATCTCGATCTCCGGCTTGACATTGGCGGCGATCATCTCCTGGCCGCACAGCTCCAGGAACTTGGGCTCGTTCATAAACACCACGCTGTTGAGCCAGTTCATAGTGCCCGCGTCAAAGGAGGCCAGCTCCGGCTTGAGCTCCTTGAAGGGGCGGATGCGCTCCTCCCAGGAGAAGCCCTGGCCGCCGGAGGAGGTCAGGTTGAGCAGCACGGGGCAGCCGGTGTCCCGGATCAGGCGCACAGTCTCCTCGAACTTGTCAAACCGCATGCTGGCGGAGTCGTCGTCGTCCCGCACATGGATGTGCACCATGGCGGCGCCCGCCTCATAGCAGCGCAGGGCGGCCTCAGCGATCTCCTTGGGCTGGGTGGGCAGGTGGGGGTTGTTCTGCTTGGTGGTCACGGCGCCGGTGAGGGCGGCGGTGACAATGACCTTGGTGCTATGGTTGAGACGCTGTGTGGTAGCCATGTTCATTCACCTCAGAATTTGTTCGGCCTGTCAGGCCAGATTTTCGATGATCACGGCGGTACCCATGCCGCCGCCGGCGCACAGGGTGGCCAGGCCGTACCTCTGGCCCCGGCGCTTGAGTTCGTACATCAGGGTAATAATGATGCGGGAGCCGGTAGCGCCCACGGGGTGTCCCAGGGAAATGCCTCCGCCATTGACATTCAGCTTGTCCATGTCGATGCCCAGCTCCCGCTGGCAGGCCAGGGTCTGGGCGGCAAAGGCCTCGTTGATCTCCACCAGGTCGATATCCGCCATGGTCAGGCCCGCCCTGGCCATGGCCTTCTGAGCGGCGGGGATAGGGCCGATTCCCATGACCTCCGGCTCCACGCCGGCAGTGGCCACGGAGAGAATACGGCACAGGGGCTTGCAGCCGGCGGCCTCGGCGGCCTCGGCGGACATGACGATCACGCCGGAGGAGGCGTCGTTCATGCCGGAGGCGTTGCCGGCGGTGACCCTGCCCCCCTCCTTGAAGGAGGGCTTCAGGGCCGCCAGCTTCTCCAGGCTGGTCTCCCGGGGATACTCATCGGTGTCCACCACCACATCGCCCTTGCGGCCCTTCACGGTGACGGGGATGATCTCGTCCTTGAACTTGCCCTCTTTGATGGCGGCGGCGGCCCGCAGCTGGCTCTGGAGGGCATAGGCATCCATGTCCTCCCGGCTGACGCCGTAGCGCTCGGCCACGTTCTCAGCGGTGATGCCCATGGCCGGGCCCACACCCAGGTTGGTCAGGGAATCCCACATGGAGTCGTGGAGCTCGAAGTTGCCCATCTTTTTGCCAAAGCGAAGGCCAAAGACCATGTGAGGGGCGGTGCTCATGCTGTCGGCGCCGCCGGCCATGATGCACTGCGCCTCGCCGGCCTTGATCTGATAGTAGGCCATCTGCACCGAGCTCATGGAGGAGGTGCAGTTGCGGTGGACCGTGATGCCAGGCACCGTAACCGGCAGACCGGCCTTCACCAGGGCCACCCGGGCCAGGTTGTTTTCCAGGTAGGTGCGCTGGTAGTTGCACCCCCAGATCACGTCCTCGATGGAAGCAGGGTCGATACCGGCCCGCTGTACCAGGTTCTGCATGACCGGGATGCTCAAATCCAGCGCGGTCATAGTTTTGTACTGCCCGCCCAAGGCACCGATGGCGGTACGGCACCCAGCGGTGATGACGACGTCACCCATTGGATCTTCCTTCCTTTCAAAGAGGGGACAGCGCGCCGCGCGGCTGTCCCCAAACAGGTTTACTCTTCCATGTCAGCCACGGAACGCTCTCCGGAGGCCCGGAAATAGAGGTCAGTGGCTGTGCACACCATCTCATCCCAGGAGGCAAAGCGGGTGCTCTCCCGGACAAAGTTGTCCAGAGCCTCTTCGTTGTAGATCAGCTGCTCCGCATTCCAGTTGACGAACACGGCGCTGGAGTAGCGGAAGCCCTCAAAGGACTGGAAGCGGGTGTGTGCCTGCATGAAGTCCTCGTGAAAAATACGCTCCATCAGTTCCCGCATCTCCTGGGGATAGTCCACATACCGGAAGCTCATGCCTGCTGCTCGCCGTAGAACTTCTTGGCCTGCTCCTCCACGTACTTGCGCCACACGGGCTGATCCGCCGCCATGCGGGGACGGATGTACTCGCTCATCTGGCCGCCCTTGCCATGGACCAGCTCGCCGTTGGAGATGGACATGTACAGCAGGGGCTCGGAGGGGGGGCAACCCTCGATATGGATGGCATTGGGGTGGTCCTTGAGGTACTTGCGGGTGCAGTTGCCGTGGAGCACCAGCTTCCTGTCATCCACGTCGTCGGGGATGACGTTCTTGCCGCCGGCCACCACGGTGAAGTCGGAGCGCCGCTCGTAGTCGCCGATGGCCTTCAGGGTCTCCATGTTGATGGCCAGCAGGGCCTGGCAGCTGGAGCAGGCACCGTCACACAGCACCTGATACTCAGGCCAGCGCTTGCTCATGTCGCCGATATAGGGGACCCACATCTTCTTGTAGCAGTCCTCTACCTTGGCACCCACCACCTCGATGTCGTCCCGGTTGGTGGTACCCAGGCCGGTCTCTGCGGAGACGCGGAAGTAGTCCACTGCCTCGGCATCGATGCCCACCAGGTCGCAGGCAATCAGATCCACGGCCACAGGGTCATAGGAGCCCAGGATGCAGCCCACCTCGATGGGAACGGGAGTGTGGGGAGAGTAGCCGCTGGCGGGGCGGATGGCGTCCACGATGTTGATGTCGGCGTGGCAGACGCTCCACACGTCCATCATGGCCATGGTCAGGTTCTGCTGGTGCATCTGCAGGTGCACCGCATCCTGCACCACACCCTTGATGTTCTTCAGGGCGCAGGAAAACACCATGCTGGCGTGGGCCTTCAGGATGGGCAGGTTGATCAGGTGATCAGCCTCCATCAGACGGCGGGGCAGCTTCACATGGCTCAGGTTGGAGCGGTAGCCCCGCACGGCCACGTTGACCAGATCCTTGTCGGCCTTGATATCGTAGAGCTCCACACCCTCCTCACGGGCCACGTCGGCGATGCCGGACACCTCATAGCACTCCATGGTGTCGCAGCCAATGGCGGCGGCCTCGGCGATGACGATGCTCTTGGGGTTGGCCTTCTTTACCTCGCGGATCACGGCCCGCACCACCTCGGGGTTGGTGCACACGGAGGTGTCTGCGGGGGATGCATGGCCGGCATTGGGCTTGAGCATGACGGTGGTGCCGGGCTTGATCATGTTGGTAACGCCGCCCATCAGGTCAAAAACCTTGGTGACGCTCTCCTGAACGGTAGGCTCCTTTGCCAGGGCAACCAAGGTTTTCTTTTTGTCGGACATAGTCGTTGTTCCTCCTGTTTCTCTCGCCGGCCGGCGGCAGCTCCGGCGACCGGCGGTCTCTGTGATTCGGGTTACAGCCTGCCCAGGGCGCGGGCCACCTGAATCAGCCCCCGGGTCAGGTTGGCGTTGGACTCTGTAATCTGTTCCGGTGTCCAGGCCTGAAAGCCCTCGCCGGTTTTAAAGCCCAGCTTGCCCTCCTCCATAAGCCGGAGCATCAGCCTGGAAGGTTCGGTGGAGTTCTCCAGGTAGGGGAAGAGGTACTTGTGGATGGAGCAGGTCAGATCCAGGCCCCCCCGGTCGATGACCTCCATGGGGCCGGAGACGCCCAGGCGCATACCGAAGCCATACTTGATGGCGTCGTCCACATCCCTGGCGTCGGCAATGCCGTTTTCCACGATGGAGATAGCCTCCCGCTGCAGGGCATGCTGCATACGGTTGGCCAGGAACCCGGGCACATCCTTCTTGACGATGACCGGTTTTTTGCCGGCCTCCTGCAGCAGGTCATAGGTGGCCTGCACCACCTGGTCGGAGACATACTTGGTTCGGACTACCTCCACCAGGGGGATCAGGTAAGCCGGATTCCAGAAGTGGGTGCCAATGATACGCTCCTTATGTACCGCTTTTTCGGCGATCTCTGTCACGCTGATGGCGGAGGTGTTGGTGGTCAGGATCGTGGAGGGGGGGCAAAGGGCGTCCAGCTTCTGGAAATAGTCCTGCTTGACAGCCAAATTTTCCACGATGCACTCAATGATCACATCGGCAGAGGAGGCCCCCTCCTCCAGGGACTCGGTGCAGGTAACCCGGCCCATAATGGCAGGGATCTCCGCCCCGTCCAGCACGCCCTCGTCCCGCAGGATGTTGAGATTGGCGGTCATGGTGTCATAGGGGTGTGCCCGCACCTTATCGTCATAGACATAAATCAGCTTGACCTCGTGCCCCGCCTGTGCAAACATCTGGGCGATGCCCACGCCCATGGTGCCCGCGCCCAGGAGGGCGATTTTCTTTTTTTCTGCCATGGTATCCTCTCTTTGTGCTTTCCGGGCGGATTAATACACGCCGTATTTGTAGACGCGGTCGGGCACGTCCTTGTTGATCTTGTCCTCGTCGATGAAGGCCACAGCGCGGACGATGGTGCCGTCGCCCATGTACCAGCGCAGGGGGAAGGCGCAGAACATAAACCGCTGGCCCTTGACCTTCTCGATATCGCCGCCCAGGTTCTCAATGCCCATGACATTGTTGCCCAGCAGGATGGTGTGGACAGGCTCCCACTCCGGGAAATCCTCCAGCGGCTCGTGGCCGAATTCCTTCTTGTACTCGTCCACGATGCGGGGCACGTAGGGCCCGGGGCCGTGCTGGGCGGCATAGGTGTAGAGGATGTGGTCCAGGGCCTGCAGGTCGAAGCCCACGCCCTTCACCTTGTGGTCCACCAGCCAGTGGGCACCCTCGATGGACATGCCGGGGGAGTACATGAAGTAGTCGTCGTTCTCGCCCCAGCGCTTGTTCATGCCGGTGCAGATGAGGACCCAGTCGCCCTCCTGGATACCGCCCTCCACCTTGGCGGCGGCCTTCTCGATGTCCTCCACGGTGATGAGCTCCCAGTGCTTTTTGGGGATATCCAGGCACACAGCGGGACCATAGTAGTTCTCCAGGGGCAGCTCATGGGTGAATGCACCCTCGGGAATCACGTGGGAGGGGGAGTCGGCGTGGGTGGAGTTGTGCATGTGGAAGTCGTTGAAGGTCTGCAGCAGGCGGTAGTGCATGGGCATATGCTGCACCCGGTCGATGTGGAAATCGCCGTTGGACGGCCAGAGGGGATTGCCCCGGCCGAAGGGATGGGACAGATCCACAAGAACGGTCTTACTCATAACAAAAACTCCTTTTCTGTTTTATTTGGACTGCGCCAAGAGGTTCGCTTGACATTTTACACATAAGCAAATCACATGCCAAGGCTTCAAAGTGCGGAGAAAAAATTTCCTCCTACAACCGCAAGCGTTTACCGGCTCGCCGATGCAGCGGGAGGCAGGCGTGTGCTCTCTGATTGTTGCACGATGGGGGAATGTGTTGCGCAGGTGGAACAATATCTTTTGACATTGAAAAGATCTATGATACAATAAACTAGATTGCAAAATCATACCACAGCGCGGAGGTGTTGAAATGAAAATACAGGATAAGCTCGACACCATCATTCAGAAGTTGGAGGGGCTCCGTACTCAGAGCGGACAAATATCCGGCCCGGTCGCCGCCGCCATCGCAGAAGCGGCGGCGGACTTAAAGGATTATGCCAGAGAAAATCTGAATTTTTTTGAAATTGTAGAGCACCTGGACCACAGTATTTTTGTTACAGACGGGGAGGGCAATGTGCTCTATGTCAATCCCGCCTACAGCAGAAACACCAATGTACAGCCGGAAGATGTGCTGGGCCGCAACGTGTTCGACATCGTCCGGGAGGGTAAGATCTTTACCGGCGGCGCCAGCTGCGATGTGATTCACAGCAAGCAGAGGGTATTCCGTCTGTCGACCACCTATAAAACCGACCCACCGCTCCTGGGCTATACCGTAGGCGTGCCTGTCTTCGGGCCGGACGGGGAGCTGTCCAAAGTGGTAGTCAGCAGCCACCCCGTCTCCACCTTCAAGCAGCTTCAGGGCGACTTTGAGCAGTTTGTCAATAATCTGGAAGAGATTCGCAAGAGAGAGCCTGCCTCTACTGTGAACGAGAACAGCAGCACTTTGGAAAACCGACCGATGATCGGCCATTCAGCGGCCATGAATGATATCTGGGAGAAAATTCACCACGTGGCCGCCTCGGACGCCACTGTGCTCATCACCGGCGAGTCCGGCGTAGGCAAGGAGGTAGTGGCCGACGAGGTCTACCGCCACAGCCTGCGCAACAACCGGCCCTATATCAAGGTCAACTGCGCGGCCATCCCAGCCAGCCTGCTGGAGTCAGAGCTGTTCGGCTATGAGAAGGGCGCCTTCTCCGGTGCCAACACGGGCGGCAAGGCCGGCCTGTTTGAGCTGGCTGACGGCGGCACACTCCTGCTGGATGAGATCGGCGATCTCCCCCTGGATCTCCAGGCCAAGCTTCTGCGTGCCCTCCAGAACCGGGAAATCACCCGGGTGGGCGGAACCAAGGCCCGCCATCTGGATATCCGCATTCTCTCCCTGACCAACAGCAACCTGCGGGAAAAGGTGGCCGCCGGCACGTTTCGCAGCGATCTCTTTTACCGGCTGAATGTGATCCCCATCCAGATTCCGCCCCTGCGGGAGCGGCCGGAGGATATTCCGGAGCTGATTGAGCACTTCCTCCGGATCTACGGGCACAAATACCAGCGGGCAATCACGCTTTCCACCGGGGCCATGAACATCCTGAAGAACTACCGGTGGCCGGGTAATGTCCGCGAGCTGGAAAATGCCCTGGAATATCTGACGCTGTGCTGTCCGGACGGGGATACCATTCCAGAAGAACTGGTACTGGATCTGCTCCGCCAGAGCGCGCCGGATACGGCGGATCAGCCCGTCTCAAACCTCAGTGACGCGGTTGCGCTTTACGAGCGCACCCTCATTGAGCGCGCGCTCAGGGACTCCAAAAGCATGCGTGCTGCGGCAGAGGCGCTGGGGGTAAATGTCTCCACCATCTCCCGGAAAATCAAGCAGTATCATATTGAGCTGTCATAGTCCTTTTGATGGCAATCCCGCTCGGGGCTCTCGGCCTCGAGCGTTTTTTTGTCTGTCCCGCGGTTGGCGGCCCGATAGACTGCCAGCATTTCACTGTATCCCAGCGGGCGGAAGCAGCCTACGGTGCGGGAACGGTTTCTGGAGCAGGCCAGGGCCAGTTCGGTCAGTTCCTCCTCGGAAAGCGTCCCGATCGGGGACTGCCCCAGGCTGGTAGGCAGGCCCAGCCGCCGAAAATAGTCTGTCACCGCACCGATGGCGGCCTGCGCGGCCTTCCGGTTGTCCGCCTCTCTGATACCGAACACCGTCCTGCCCAGGCGGGCAAAGCGGGCCGGATCGGTCTCCCACACGGTCTCCGCCCAGGCCTGCCAGAGAATGGTCAGGCTCATGCCGTGAGGTACTCCGTACCGCCCAGACAGGCCATGGCCCAGCTGGTGAATGGAAAAGTCGCTGGGGCGGCCCAGTCCGGTGAGCCCCGTGTGGGAGAGGCTTCCGCACCACATGAGCTCAGAGCGGGCCTCGTAGTCCTCCGGCCGCTCCAGCGCAACAGGGCCGAAGCGGATCACCGTGCGCAGCAGGGCCTCCGCCAGCGCGTCGGTGGCGGCATTGCCGTCCACAGGTGCGAAGTACCGCTCGATGGTGTGCATCATGATATCCGCAGTACCACAGGCGGTGGGCAGCGGCGGGGTGGTATAGGTCAGCTCCGGGTTCATAATGGCAAAGCGGGGGAGCAGGCACGGATGCTCGTACACCAGCTTCTCGTGGGTCCTGTCGTCCGTGAGAACAGAGACGGCGCTGCTCTCACTGCCGGAGGCGGCGATGGTGAGTACCACCCCGACCGGAAGGGCATCCTCCTCCGCCGCCTTTCCGGCGAAGGCGTTTTCGATGGTATCCGCCGGGCCGGCCAAGCCAAGAGCCACCGCCTTGGCAGTGTCAATCACGCTGCCGCCCCCCACGGCCAACACCAGATCAATTCCCTTGTCCCGGTACTCCGCCGAGATCTCCAGCGCGTAGCGCAGAAGCGGATTGGGCTGAACGCCTCCCTTGAGGAAGTGCGCAACGCCCTCGGCCTGGAGGGAGTCGAGCACTCTGTCCAGCAGGCCGCTGCGCACGGCACTGCCGCCGCCATAGAGGATCAGGATCCTGGAGCCTCCGGCGGCCCGGACTTCCTTGCCCACGCTTCCCTCGGTACCCGGGCCAAAAACCCGTCTTGTGGGAACATAGTAAGTAAACGCCTGCATGCGGATTACTCCCGGATGTGGGCGATCTTCTTGGCCAGCTCCTTCTTCATGGGCAGGTTGCCCTGGCGGGCGATCATGATGCGCTGGGCCTGGGGAGAGCCGGCACCGTGGAGAGACTCGGTGCGGTAGCCCACTGCTGCGGTGCCCAGAGTCAGGTTCTCGATGAGCCGCAGGATACGGAAGCGGTTTTCGGTGGACACGCCGGGGGCCGCCTGGAAGTACTTTTCCACATAGGGGCCCACCACGGGGTCGCGGAGATCCGCCTCCGCCGGGGCGGTGACCACAAGGCCGCCGGCGATGTCCTCGGCCAGGCGGGCAATCTCATAGGGGAAGCGGGTGACGTTCTGCTTGCATACGTTGGCCAGCAGCAGGTCGATGAGGTAATTGCCGCTCTCGGTGGGGTGGCCCTCGGCGGAGCAGGCGATGCCGCAGCAGTACAGGGTCTCGTTCAGGTGGGTCATCTCGATGAGCTTGTCCTTGATGTGGCTGGCCTTGGCACAGCCATTGTATTCGGCGGCCAGGGCAGCGGCGCCGATAAGCACGTCGCCCACGCCCACCTTGCAGCCGCCGTAGCTCTGCCGGTGGTAGCCGGCGAACCGCTCCACCAGCATGCCGGCAAACTCCGTCTCACCGCACAGGAAGATGCGCTCATTGGGCACGAACACATCGTTGAACACCACCAGGGCCTCCACGCCGCCGAACTCACTGTTGCCTACATCCAGTTCGCTGCCCTCCAGCTTGCGGGTGTCGCAGCTCTGGCGGCCGATGATCATCAGGATGCCCTCGGCGTCCATGGGTACGGCGAAGGACACGGCGTAGTCCCTGTCCTCCGGCTTCATGGACTGGGTGGGCATGATGATGATCTCGTGGCTGTTCAGCGCGCCGGTCTGGTGGGCCTTGGCGCCCCGCACCACAATGCCGTCGGGGCGGCGCTCCACGATGCGCAGGAACAGATCCGGATCCTCCTGCTCGTGGGGGGCCTTGGAGCGGTCCCCCTTGGGATCGGTCATAGCCCCGTCCACGGTCAGGTCGTTCTCCTGCACATAGGCGGCGAACTTCTTGAAGTTCTCATGATAGCTGGTGCCGTATTTCTGGTCCACCTCATAGGTGGTGGAGTACACCGCATTGAATGCGTCCATGCCCACACAGCGCTGGAAGCAGGCGGCGGTCTGCTGGCCCAGCAGGCGCTGCATCTTCACCTTCTTCACCAGATCCTCGGCGGACTGGTGGATGTGGGTGAAGCGGTTCACCCGCTCCCCGGTCAGGTTGGACACGGCGGTCATCAGATCCTGATATTCCGGCATCTGGGCCAGATCATAGGTCATGCGCACGCTGTTCAGGGAGGGGCGCAGAATGGGATCGTCCACGGGATTTTCAATTTTCTTGCCGAACATGTACACCTGCATATTCATACTGCGGATGCTGTCGATATACTGCTGGCCGGTCATCAATGACATATGGATCGCTTCCTTTCTGGCAATTGGCCTGGTGAGAGTGGGGGTGTAACAGTCAGGTAGATGCGGCAGAAGGGCCGGGGCGGTGTACACCTTCCCGCCGCCGGCCCCTGCTTTGCGCGGAAGCTCAGCCCTTCTTCAGCTGATCCTCCACGGCATAGTCCTTGTTGTACTTGGTGGGGTTGATGCACAGGGTGATGAGCATGTTCACTACCAGCAGACCGATGTAGACAAAGTAAGCGCCGCGCAGGCTGCCGGTGATCTGCAGGGCGGCCGCGTTGACCACATAGTTGGTCATCAGGACAATCTGCATCAGGGGGAAGAACACAGAGTTCACCAGGGTAAAACCGTGGCGGCCGAAAACGGAGGCGGGCAGGGAGACGATGAAGTTGGCGGCCGCGCCCACGGCGATGCCGATCATGGCCACGGAGATATATACGCCCATGGTGGTGTCGGTGCAATTGATGGCCAGGGCCACGCAGTACCAGGCCAGGAAGATCAGGATGGCCTTCTTAACGCCAAATTTCTGGTCAATGGCACCGAACAGATAGGAGCCCACTACGCCGATCAGGGCGCAGACGGTCATCAGGCCGGTGGCCGCCTCCTGGGTAAAGCCCAGGCCGGTGTTGCGCACCACCAGCTGGCTCATGACGCCGGTTGTCACCAGCTGGTTGATACCGATGATGAGAGCACACAGCCACATCTCCTTGGTCTTCAGAAGCTTGACCACGGTCCAGCCGCCGTTCTCGTCCTTGCCGCCGTCAAAGTACTCCCGCTCGTAGACCTCTTTCGTCACGTTGTCGGGGTACAGGCCGCACTCCTGGGGCTTGCTGCGGATGGTGAGCAGGCCCACAATGCCCAGCACGATGGCACCGATGGCCAGATAGCTCAGGCCGTTGGCAAAGCCAAAGGTGGCGATCATCATGGAGACCAGGGGCACATAGAAGGCGGAGCCGCAATTGTGGCCCATGGTGGTGAAGCCGTTGGCCAGGCCCTTCTTCTTGGGGAACCACTGGGCAATGAGGGTGTTGCCGGCGATATAGGCTGCGCCGTTAATAAAGCAGGTGACCAGGGTCAGGGCGACGCAGTAAGTCACCAAAGTAGTGGAGTGGCCCAGGAAAATGTAGGACAGGCCGGCGCCAATGAGGCACACGCCGGACAGCAGTCGGGCGCCCACCTTCACGTTGATCTGGGCAATGACGATATAGGCCACCACACCGATCATGCCGGCTACCGTAGCCATGCTCAGCACACTGGGGTAGTTGATGCCGGTGGCCTCGGAGAAGGCCGGGGCCACAATGTTCAGGCCGTCAATGGAGAAGCCAATAAGGAAAAAGAACATCAGCGCCTGATAGATGATGACCCACCATCCGCGAACGCCAAAGTTCATGCTCATGTTTTCACTGGCAATTTTCTTGTCTTGCTTATTCATGTGATACGCTCCTTACAATCTTTCTCAATCCCTCAACCCTGCACGGGCTCTCGGTCAATACACGCCGTATTTGTAGACGCGGTCGGGCACGTCCTTGTTGATCTTGTCCTCGTCGATGAAGGCCACAGCGCGGACGATGGTGCCGTCGCCCATGTACCAGCGCAGGGGGAAGGCGCAGAACATAAACCGCTGGCCCTTGACCTTCTCGATATCGCCGCCCAGGTTCTCAATGCCCATGACATTGTTGCCCAGCAGGATGGTGTGGACAGGCTCCCACTCCGGGAAATCCTCCAGCGGCTCGTGGCCGAATTCCTTCTTGTACTCGTCCACGATGCGGGGCACGTAGGGCCCGGGGCCGTGCTGGGCGGCATAGGTGTAGAGGATGTGGTCCAGGGCCTGCAGGTCGAAGCCCACGCCCTTCACCTTGTGGTCCACCAGCCAGTGGGCACCCTCGATGGACATGCCGGGGGAGTACATGAAGTAGTCGTCGTTCTCGCCCCAGCGCTTGTTCATGCCGGTGCAGATGAGGACCCAGTCGCCCTCCTGGATACCGCCCTCCACCTTGGCGGCGGCCTTCTCGATGTCCTCCACGGTGATGAGCTCCCAGTGCTTTTTGGGGATATCCAGGCACACAGCGGGACCATAGTAGTTCTCCAGGGGCAGCTCATGGGTGAATGCACCCTCGGGAATCACGTGGGAGGGGGAGTCGGCGTGGGTGGAGTTGTGCATGTGGAAGTCGTTGAAGGTCTGCAGCAGGCGGTAGTGCATGGGCATATGCTGCACCCGGTCGATGTGGAAATCGCCGTTGGACGGCCAGAGGGGATTGCCCCGGCCGAAGGGATGGGACAGGTCTACAAGAACAGTCTTGCTCATAGTTCGGCACTCCTTCTTCAGAATAATTTCTGTCATACCAAAGTTTGTCTGACACGAACAGATTAAGCAACCTGCATGCCAATAATGGAAAAGTTCCCGAAGAAATCTTTTTTCTTAGAGCTGCAAGCAATCCCGGAGTATATTCACAATTTTCCGACGTGGTTGGAGCCCACTCTTTTTGTTGTATAATTGCGATTGTGTTGCAGAAATGGAACAACAAAGGAAACCGTGGCTATATACGTGGGCCGGATACTCCCAACCTGGAACCGTTCCCCCGCGCTTTGCGCGGGGGAACGGTTCCAGCATCTGAATAAATTATATTCTGCAGCAAGCAGTGTCCCATAATACGGATAATGCTTGCTCCACTTTTTGGAACCTTATCAGTCAATCAGGCCCAGGCCGCTATAATAGATGCCCAATATGCAGTTGTTTTCAACAGGCCGCTTTGTTGCAAAGCAACAACAACTGTTGCAGATCAAAGGGGTATCATGCCCTCACCTGTTCGGTGAGGGCATGTCCAGGCGGCCGCCTGGACAAAAAATTTTTTCCCCGCAATCCCTTTCCACTGCTCACTTTCTGCCGTTGCTGCCGGTCGTCTTTGACCTCTTTTTCCCAACTTGGCAAAAACCTTGCATTTGAAGATTTTTGTTCAGAGCTCCGCCAAGTGCAGGCTCTACAAGACCCAGGTTAGAAAGGATGGATGGCAATGAAGGAATTGATCCGGCTTGAGGATATCAGCAAATCCTTCAGCGGCGTGCAGGCGCTGAGCGACGTCAATATCAACCTGTATGAAGGAGAGGTACATGTCCTTCTGGGAGAAAACGGCGCCGGTAAGTCCACGCTGATGAAGGTCCTAACAGGCATTTACCAGCCGGACAGCGGAAGCATTTACTACGAGGGGAAGCAGGTTCATCTGCAAAACCCCAAGCAGGCCGAGCAGCTGGGCATCGACATTATCCACCAGGAATTCAACCTGCTGCTTCACCAGACCGTGGCCACCAACATCTTCCTGGGCAACGAGCCCCTGAAGGGCAAGGGCCGCATCGACTACCGCAAGCGGTACGAGGAGAGCAAGCGGGTGCTGGAGGACCTGGAGGTGGACATCGACCCCAACGCCCTGGTGCTCGACCTGGGCGTGGGCGAACGGCAGATCGTGGAGATCGCCAAGGCGGTCTCCCACAACGCCAAGGTGCTCATCATGGACGAGCCCACCGCCGCCCTGACCACCAACGAAATTGAGAAGCTCTTCCGCATGGTGGACAAGCTGCTCAAGCGCAACGTGGGCATCTTCTACATCTCCCACCGCATGGAGGAGATCTACCGCATCGGCCACCGGGTGTCCGTGCTCCGGGACGGCAGGCACATCAGCACCTCCAAGCTGGAGGACACCACCATGGACAAGCTGGTCCAGCAGATGGTGGGCCGTGAGATCGGCAACTACTACTACCGCAACGCCCCCCAGCCCGGCGAGGAGGTCCTCCACCTGGAGCACATCAAGTCCGGCAAGCGGGTCAAGGACGGCAGCGTGTCCGTGCGCAAGGGCGAGATCGTGGGCATCTTCGGCCTGATGGGCGCCGGCCGTACCGAGATGGTGCAGGCCGCCTACGGCGTGGGCCCTCTGGACGGCGGCACCGTCACCCTGAAGGGCCAGCCCCTCAAGAGCCACAGCGCCAAGGAGAGCGTGAGCCACGGCCTGGGCCTGGTGCCCGAGGACCGCGCCTACGAGGGCGCCACGGTGGAGATGTCCATCCGGGAGAACGTGGTGCAGGCCAGCCTGAAGAAGCTCCATCCCGCCGGCATCATCAATGTGGGCCGGGAGAAGAAGGCCACGAAGGAGTTTATCGACAAGCTGCGCATCGCCACCCCCACCACGGAGAAGAAGGTCCGCTTCCTCAGCGGCGGCACCCAGCAGAAGGTCATCCTGGCCAAGTGGCTGTGCTCCGAGTGTGAGGTGCTGATCCTGGACGAGCCCACCCGCGGCATCGACGTGGGCGCCAAGGAGGAGATCTACCACATCATGGACGATCTCACCCACCAGGGGGTCGGCATCCTGATGGTCTCCTCCGACATGAGCGAGGTGCTGGGCATGAGCGACCGCATCTACGTCATGCGCGAGGGAGAGATCGTGAAGGAGCTCTCCCGGGATGAGGCCGACCAGGAGCTGGTCCTGAGCTACGCAATGGGAAAAGGGGAGGAATATATCCATGCAAAAAACATCGCTGATCAGTAATCTGAAAAAGCTCCCGGGCGTGTTCTGGGGCCTGGTGATCCTGTTCATCGCCCTGAGCGTCTTTACCAACAGCTTCTTTGATCTGGACAACCTTCTCAACGTGCTCAACCAGGCGGCGATCCTGCTGGTGGTGGCCGTCGGCGTCACCATGACCATCCTGGAGGGCGGCATCGACCTGTCCACCGGCGGCACCATGTGCCTGAGCGGCATGGCCGCGGCCATGGTGCTGAGAGACGTGGGCTCCTTCCCCCTGGCCCTGCTGGCGGCGCTGGCGGTGGGCCTGGTGGTCGGGTTCATCAACAGCTTCTTCATTGTCCGGATGCGCATTGAGGCGTTCATCGTCACCTTCGCCATGATGAGCGTCACCAGCGGCCTGGTCATGGGCATCACCGAGGGCAACGTGATCGTGGGCTTCCCCGACATCGTGAAGGCCTTCCGCAGCTTCAGCCTGGCGGGCATCTCCAGCTATGTTATCATCGCGGCGGTGGTTTTCGCCATCATGGCCTTCTTCCTCTACCGCACCACCTGGGGCACCTACATGTACGCCGTGGGCGGCAGCCGGCAGGTGGCCCACTACGCCGGCATCAACACCACCCGCATTGAGTCCTCCGCCTACCTGCTCAGCAGCCTGTTCGCCGGCCTGGGCGGCTTCCTCCTGCTGACCCGCATGGGCAGCGGCATGTCCACCTCCGGCATCGGCTATGAGTGGGACGCCATCGCGGCCGTGGTCATCGGCGGCACTCCCTTCGAGGGCGGCCGGGGCGGCATCGGCGGCACCCTCATCGGCGTGGGCATCATCGTGATTCTGAAGAACGGCCTGAACCACCTGGGCATGACCTCCTCCTGGCAGACCTTCGTCATCGGCGTGGTGGTCATCCTCAGCATCATGGTGGACGTGTTCCTCTACAACCGCAAGAAGAGACAGGAGGCGTAATCGACAATGGTGAAATATCTCATTAAGCTGTCCAGGTGGCTGCTGCTCCTGTTGGTGGTTATCTTCTTTGCCGTGCAGGTCCCCTCCACCTTCCTGACCTTCGACAACATCTCCAACGTGCTGCGGGTCAGTGCGTTCCTGGTGATCCTGGCGCTGGGCCAGGGCATCGTCATCATCTCCGGCAACGGCGGCATCGACCTGTCCAACGGCTCGGTGGCGGCCCTGTCCAGCTGCATCAGCGCCCTGATGATCTCCGGCGGCGTCAACATCATCCTGGCGGTGATCGTGGGCCTGCTGGTCGGCGCCGGCATCGGCCTGGTCAACGGCCTGCTGGTCAGCGTGGTGAAGCTGCCCCCCTTCGTGGCCACCTACGGCATGGACTCCGCCGTCCGGGGTGCTGCCTACATCCTCATGAGCGGCACCATCGTCTACGGCGTGTTCCCCGACTCCTTCCGCTTCATGGGCTCCGGCACCCTGTTCGGCATCGGCGTGCCCATCTACATCGCCGCCATCTGCGCCGTGGTTCTGATCTTCCTGATGGTCAAGACCATCTGGGGCCGCAACGTCTACTCCATCGGCAACAACAAGCGGGCCGCTGAGATCTCCGGTATCGGCGTCAACCGCCTGCAGCTGTCCGTGTTCGTGCTCAACGGCGTGATCGCCGCCTTCGTCGGCATCCTGTACGTGGCCCGCCTCAACGCCGCCGAGCCCGTGCTGGGCACCGACTTCTC
The DNA here is from genome assembly GCF_019422385.1 of Flavonifractor sp. Classification (NCBI taxonomy): domain Bacteria; kingdom Bacillati; phylum Bacillota; class Clostridia; order Eubacteriales; family Oscillospiraceae; genus Flavonifractor; species Flavonifractor sp. The sequence goes on along the minus strand of NZ_JAHZDL010000007.1, from coordinate 5,586 downwards.
CCTCCAGTCCATCGGCGCGGTGGTGCTGGGCGGCATCTCCCTGGCCGGCGGCAAGGGCAGCCTGCTCAACGCCGTGGTGGGCGCCATCCTGATCTCCGTCATCAACAACGGCCTGACCCTGGTGGGCGTGTCCTCCCACTGGCAGACCTTCGTGTTCGGCGCCGTGATCGTGGGCGCCATCCTCCTGGAGGTCCTCATGTCCTTCCTGGAGAAGAAATACGTCAAGAGCGACGGTTAAGACCGGTTTGCCGACCGGCTTAATATAAGAGGAAACCAAATTAAAAGGAGTGTATCCAGAAATGAAAAAGAATCTGCGCCGCATCCTCGCAATTGTCTCCTGCGCCGCCATGCTTTTCGCTCTGGCCGCCTGCAACAGCACCGGCTCCGGCGAAGAGGGCTCCGGCTCCGGCGAGGGCACCAAGGAAATCGTCTACATCACCAAGAACCTGACCAACCCCATCTGGCTCCAGACCCAGAAGGGCGCCGAGGCCGCCGCCGCCGAGTACGGCTACACCGTCACCACCCTGGCCCCCACCAAGGCGGACAACCAGGAGGAGCAGACCAACATCATCATGGACCAGCTCAACCGTGACATCGCCGGCATGCTGCTCATCATCGTGGACGACGAGGGCGTGGTTCCCGCCATCGAGCAGGTCAACGAGGCCGGCCTTCCCCTGGTGATCGCCGCCTCCCGTCCCACCGGCGGCGACTTCGTGTGGGTCGGCCAGGACAACACCTCCGCCGGCGAAGTGGGCGCCACCTCCCTGGTGGAGAAGATCGGCGGCGCCGGCAACGTGCTGATGCTGGACGGCACCCCCGGCGTGCAGGCTGCCGAGCAGATCCACGAGGGCGCCATGTCCGTGTTCGAGGCCAACTCCGACATCACCGTGCTGGAGAGCATCACCGCCAAGTTCATGCGTGAGGACGGCATGACCGTCATGGAGGACCTGCTCCAGAAGTACCCCGACATCGACGGCGTGTTCGCCGCCAACGACGAGATGGCCCTGGGCGCCTATGAGGCCATCAAGGCCGCCGGCCGCGAGGACGAGATCGTCGTCGTGGGCTGCGACTGCAACATCGACGCCGTGCAGTCCATCCGTGACGGCGGCCTGTCCGGCACCGTGGACAAGCGCTGGTACAACCTGGGCTACGACGGCGCCACCAACCTCATCAAGACCATCGAGGGCGAGGACATCGAGGATATGGTTCTGCCCTGCCTGCCCGTGGACAGCTCCAACCTGGACGAGTACCTGGCCATGTACGAGCTGGATGCCGAATAATTCAGGCTCTCAAACACCTTGTGTTCACAAAAGCGCGCGGCGATTGATACGCCGCGCGCTTTTGTCGCAATATGCTCCGTCAGATGGAAATCCGGCACTGCGGGCAGGTTCCGGCCCGGCGCTGTGTATCAGGAGATGCAGACAGCCGCCCGGAAATCCGGTAAAATCGGTCCATGGAATCCCCGGATCACACCGTCTCGCTGGTGCAGAGCCGGGCCAGCTTCAAGGGGGATGTCACCGTCAGTCCGCCTCGCCCTGTGGAGAGGATCCCCTGCTTCCTAAGGGCAGACAGCTCCCGGGACACCTGCACCCGGCTCATGCCCAGGATGTCCGCAAGCTCCTCCTGGGTCATCCCGATGGCCGGGCCGGAAGCCGCCGGCCGGTTCATGAGCAGCAGGTAGAGCAGATTGCAGAGCTTGATACGGGTGGGGTTGAACTCCTGGTGAATGGTCTCGTACAGGAAGCGGTTGATGTACATGGAGTACCAGTTCACCACCTGACGGCTCAGCGCGGGGCTGGAGACAAACATGGCGGTAAACTGCGGCACCGTGAACTCCAGCACCCGCATGTCCGAGAGGGCCTGGGTAGCCAGGGTGCACTCGATACGGTAGCCGTTCTGGCGGTAGCCGGGAAAGACGGTGCCCGGCCCGTGAAAGCTGATGATCTTCCGGCGGCCGCTCTCATGCAGGGCGTAGTGCATCGCCGCCCCGGAGAGGATGTAGTGGATCTTCTCATAAGGGCGCCCCGGCTCCCACAGCAGCCCGCCCTTCTGAAACGTCTTTTCGGTGTGTGGCTGGGACAGGAAATAGTCCTGAAAGGGGCGGAAGTCCTCCGCAAAATAGTAGCGCGGCATCAGCATGGCGGTCACCTCACCTTCCGGAGCCTGATTTTATCACATCCGCCGGGCGGATTCCACCTGTATTTTCCAGTTAAAGGAGCGAATCACATGAAGCACAGAGTCAAAGTAACCGTCCTGGACAAAAAGCTGTACCCGGAGCTCCAGGCCCAGTACTGCGCCGATCCCGCCGCCGGGGCCTGTCCCTGCTATAACGTGGGGGACGAATTTCTCTTTGAGCGGGAGGGGGATCGGGACGATTTCTGGCACATGGGCCTGAACACCCTGGTCAAAACCTGCGCCGATCCGGACACGGTGGCCGGCGGCCCCAGGATGCCCCACTGCTCCGAGGCCTGGGACGCCATTGCCCGGTATATCTACGCCGGCCTCCAGGGCGGCTCCATCATGAAGGGGTGGATGAATCGGGAAAATGTGATGATCACCTGCTGTTCAGACGGGACCCGGCCGGTGATCTTCAAAATCGAGCGCATGGATCTGGAGGGGTAGGCCTGGCGATCCGGCCCGGCACAGAGGTGTAAGAGGCGCTCCGCCCGGAGCCTGCAGGGTTTCCTGCCGGCTCCGGGCGGAGCGCCGTCTGACTCTTGTCGGGCTCCCCGGGCTGTTTTGCCGCTCAGGCCCCCATCAGCTGCGCGAATCCTATAGCCGCTATGCAGAGGGTTCCCGCCGCACAGACCACCAGCGACAGGATGAGCAGGAGGAAAAAACCGATGGGAATGAGGGAGAGGGGCGCGGAGAGCAGCTCCATGGCGCCGGGCCGCAGCGCACATCCCCCGGTCACGGTGTCGCGGTAAAGCGTATACCGGCCGCCGGGCCGGTATCGCTTGCGGGACATCTGGCGGCTGGGGAACCAGTGGAGCTGTTCGCCCGCCGTGGTGTACTGAAAAAAGGGATAGTAGCTGACATCCTCATCGCCGGTCTCCCGCCGGATGATCCCGACGCACTGGGCCTCCACCTCCTCAAACCGGTGCAGGACGCGTGCCTTGAACAGCCAGACCACCGGCTCGGCGGCCGTCCGGAGCAGGGAGGGCATCAGGCCCCGGACGCAGGCATAGGCGCAGGCCCCGCAGGCCAGCCCGATCAGCGCGCAGGCAGTGCTGCCGGCCAGGTTGGGGGCCTCCACACGATAGGCGGTCAGTGCCGCCAGGATCCCCCATCCGTCCAGCAGCAGGGCTATCCCCGCCGCGGTGCAGAGACAGCCCAGCGCCGCGAACACGCGCCAATGGGTCCGGGCCTCCTTCCGCAAAATCCATTCCCTGCTGTCCCGGTCAAGGAGGATGGGGAGCTTCTGCCCCGGGACCGGTGCAAGGATGATCCCCGGGTACTGCCGGCGCTCCTCGTACGCCCTGCCCCGGTCGGTGAAACAGAGCGTGGCTTCGGTGGACGATCTATGGTCGTTGATCTCCGTTTTCTGCTGCCGCGCCTCCTGATACCGCACGGATTTCACCACAGCCAGCAGGCGGACTGCGCCGCGCCACCGGGCGCTGCGCCGGTACTGCCGGGCGGACAGATACAGGAACAGGCCGCCCAGGAGCAGGCATGCCGCGATCCCCACCGCCATTGCAAATCCCTCCGATTCTGTGCTCCGAACGTTTTTGGGTGTCACAATCATTATACTGGAAGGCGTTTTGACGTGCGATGCAGGGATCGTCAGCTCTTTGTCAGGTTTCTGTAAAATCTCCTCCTGTCCGGCGCGGCCAAAGTCCAGCGGCAATTTTACATGAATTTTACAGATATTTGACAGTGGCAGGAAAGAGCCGAAACCTAATGTTTGATAAAATGATAAATTGACTAGGTATACACACCCGGAGTCTTTTCGCAAAAATCTATTGCGACCCCGAAAATCCGGCAGACGGCCCGTACTCTTCTGCTGGAGGGGATGGAGGGATCGAAATGGTGCGGACAGAACACAGCATCGTGGGCCAGGTCTACGCGGCCAAAACGGACCCGGAGGCGGCGGACGCTCTGATCGGCCAGTACATGGGCTTCATTCGCAGTGAGACGGTAAAATTCACCCACGCCGCCCCGGAGGACGGCCACGAGGACGAGCTGAGCATCGCCATGCTGGCCTTCTACGAGGCCATTCTGAGCTATGAAAAGGGGCGGGGGGCCTTTCTCCCCTATGCGGCCCGGGCCATCCGGAACCGGCTCATCGACCACTACCGGGCGGAAAAGCGGCACGGAAACGTGATCTCTCTCCACGCCTCCGCGGGGGAGGAGGACAGCACCCTGCTGGACACCCTGCCGGACACCCGGGATGAGATCGGGGCCTACGAGACGCGCACGGCCAGCCAGCGGGAGATCCAGGAGTTCGGCGCCCAGCTGGCGGCCTTCGGCATCTCCTTTTCCGACGTGGCGGACAACTGCCCCCGGCAGGAGCGCACACTGGCCGCCTGCCGCCGGGTGCTGGACCACGCCCGGGCCCATCCGGAGCTGCTGGACCGGCTGGTGGGGACGGGCCGCCTGCCCATGAACGAGCTGGCGGCGGGCTCCGGCACCGACAAAAAGACCATGGAGCGGCACAGGAAGTATCTGGTGGCCATTCTGCTGGCCTTTACCAACGGCTATGAGATCATCCGGGGACACCTGCGGCAGCTGGCCCCGGCGAAGGGAGGGAGCGGAAGATGAACTATCTGGTCATGGAAACCCACCCGGCCTACGCGGTGCTGCTGGACGAGGAGGGGCGCTTTCTGAAGGCGGCCAACCTGAGCTACCAGGTGGGGGACACCGTCCAGGACATTGTGGAACTGCAGCCGCCCAAGGCGAAGTCCCCCGCCGTGTGGAAGCCCCTGTCCGGCCTGGCGGGCCTGGCCGCCTGCGTGTGCCTGGTCTTCTTTGGCTACTACCAGCCCAACTACACGGCCTACGGCACGCTGCGCATCCAGATCAACCCGGATGTGGAGATGACGGTCAGCCGGACAGACCGGGTGCTGGGTCTGGAGGGCCTGAATGAGGACGGCGAGACGCTGATCGCCGGCTATACCTACCAGGGCAAAAACCGGGAGACCGCCACCGACGAGCTGGTGGAGCGCGCCATTGACATGGGCTATCTCTCCGACGGCGACACCATCTCCATTACGGTGAACAGCGCCGACGCGGAATGGCAGGCCCAGGAGGAGACGCGGATTCAGGAGCAGCTGGAGGACCGGTACGGCGAAAGCATTGTGATCCAGCTGGGCGGTGAGCCCGGGCAGGCCGAGTCCCCGCCGCCGGAGGACCCCGTGGAGGTTGTGGTCCCGATTACGCCCCAGACGCCCGCGCCGGCGTCCACCCCCACCCCCACACCTGCGCCCGCCGGCACCAATGACGGCTCCGGTACAGGCGGCATACCCAACTATGACGACACGGACTATGGCCCCAACGCCGACGGCGTCACCGACTACGACGACACGGACTACGGCCCCAACGCCGACGGCGTCACCGACTACGACGACACGGACTACGGCCCCAACG